>NZ_JBPWAP010000006.1:0-158050 GCF_051776705.1 Bacillus cereus group sp. BceL291
ATTGTTGTGTGTAATTTGTACATCGTTTTAGAAAAGCTTCCAGACCATTCTGTTTATATTGGTTTACCCAATTCAAAATGATTGTGTCACTTATACCGAGCGATCTACCCATTTCTCGATAACTTTCATTTCCGTTCAAATAACGTAGAACGATTTGTATTTTTTCATCAGCTGTAAATTTAGCCATAGAAAAACTGCACCTCCAATTGTTAGACTGTGTCTAACAATTGGGGTGCAGTTCAAAAGGGGTGCTCTTTTAATATTAAATGAATAAATTCTTTATTGTTTTGGACAAGCTGTTTTTTATCATTTAGTATTCATTTTCCATTACTATCTGTCAATGGCACCATTTTTTGACTGATTGGATGTTGAGATTTTGGTATATTTAATTTCCTTTAAACTTGCACCTCTAGATTCATGGGAGTTTTTTTCCTCTACTTTCGTAACTTCAAACCTTTTAGTTGTAGTATTGTTTACTCCCTTACTGTTCACTCTACATACAGTAACAAACAAATCTTTAATTGGAGGTCTTTCATTTTTAAGTGGACTTATACCAGCAAAAGCAAATCGGTCTTTCAATGATAATGGACTTGAAATAGGGGGATATGCTCTGAGAATCTTGTTAATTTTACAGAGTCTCCAAGGGAAGTTACTTTTCCAATTTGGCCTGCTCCTTTATTTTCAATTCATCCTAAACCAAACTCCATAAAAATATTTGTTCCCCATTGCACCCATATCTGCTAGTGGCATAACTTGCTTCGTAACTTCAGTATTTGTTCTTATTCGGTCAATCTCTTCAATTTGTTCTAATAGTTCTAGTTCAACTACATCTGTTGAAGCGATCCTTAATTGAAATTCGATATGAAAAGCTTCATTCTTATCATTAAGAGCTATCAATTCCTTACTAGAAATATTTGATACATTGAAATATTCTTACATGGTATAATTTTCTTGATGATTTTGGAACTAGAAGGGGTTTAAATGATGGGAAACTTTCAAAGTAATTTTCAAACGGCTACACAAATTGCTACACAAATGAAAAATGCATCGGATACAATTCAAGGTGCGACAAATCGTTCTATAGCAAAGGCGAGCCGTACTACACTATCTGTTAATGCTCAGGCGCAAGAAGCGAATCAACAAATGCTAGATTTGACTAGACAATTTTGTGGGGCCTTTCAACAAGCAATTGATAATATTCATTTAGTAGCTAAGGATTTTGAAAGAATGGATAACGAACTACAAAAGACATTTCGCTAATGTGGCAACCTACGGTAAAGGGAGAAGGGTAGGGAGAATAAGATGAGTCAAGATGTAGAAAAGCAAATAAATGAACTTAATCATGAATTACGGATAGTATTTGAAAAACAGGATCGAAATCAAACGGAGATTCAAATCCAGGGACAAGCAGAAATGGACTTTCACGAATTGAGAAATCGAAATAATCGTTTATTTAATAGGATTTTAGAAACATGGCATGGTGATAAAGATGTTTCTCATTTTTTTATGAATAAGCTTCAAGAGTCGCAACATATTGAGCGGAAATTAACATTGGAATTGGAAAATCAAAAAGAAACATTACTTAAAGAAAGGCGCAATCTTATTGATTTAGAAACCGACCTTACCTATCGGCAACAGCGATTAAAAAGGGAGGACAAAGCATGAGTTTAAATATGTATTTAGGGGAAGTACAAAATCAGACCCAAAGCATGAATGCTGTATGTGTCACTACTATCCAAGCTATGGAGCAAGCAATCCAATCAATTGATACCTTTGCAACTGATACAGTTTTACAAGGGCAAACATATAGTAGTGCAAAAATATTTTTTGTCCAAACTTTTCGTCCTTTAGCACAAGGTATCATTTATTTATGTGAAGAATTAATCCGTCAAAATGATGCATTTCCAAGCGATTTTCAATCACAAGTTGCTTCCACAGATGTCATTGAACAAGAAATAAGAGAGCAAATTCAAGAAATTAATCGAATGGTCGCAAGTATAGAAGCGATTAGTATTACTACAGTATTGCCTGGAATAGATGCCATGGTTATTGTTTTAGTCGAGATGAGAAAAAAACTGCAAGAAAAATTAGAGCATCTATATGAATTTAACTATACGTCTAGTAATAACTACAACACAGCTCTTCAACTTGTGGCTAGTATTACTGCCGGCCTTGCTGAAGTCCAAAGTGGAAAAGGATTTAGTCCTGTAAGTGGTACGTTTAGTACACAAGGATTAAATATGGATTGGACCGTTTCGATCCAAGAAATTGCTGATGAAAGAAAACGTCAAGTTGATAATCTTTTAAAGGAAGGATCAATAGAAGAGGGAGCGGTGTGCAAGAAACCTCCTGAAAAATCTACTTCTGAAAAAATTATAGATGGTATTTTAGCAGGGACGGGTCAAGCAGTTGAAGATACAATAGATGGTGTTGTGGCACTTGGTAAATGGGAAACATGGGAGAACATGGGGTACGCTTTTACTCATTTAAATGAAACCTTACCTGCTATGTGGAACACATTATCAGATTCGTTTATTAGTGATGTAATAAATGGAGACGCTGAAAGTCGTGCTAAGTGGGGAAGTTATGCTTTTACACAAATTGGACTTGGACTTATTGGTGATAAGGGGATAAGTAAAGTCACTACATTAGCAAAAGGTGCAAAATTCTCTACAGGAGTGTCTTCTTTCGCAAATAAATTGCCACTGACGGATCGGTTGGCATTTGCAGGTGCAAGTGGATTTGGAAGCAATCAAATAAAAACATTTGAAGTCTTACAAAAAGCTCGTGAAACATTTATGTTTTCTACGACTGGTAGAAAAAGTAGAGTTAAGGATGTACAAGATGTAATTCAGGAATATGCAGATAAAGTACTTGATAGGGTAACTGTAGAAAAGGAATATCCTAATTCTTATACGGCATCTCAAGTGTTACGTGAAGAACTAAAAGATGCTGGAATTGATCCGCCTCCATACCATAATGCCGCACATCATATTGTACCGTGGAACGATGGTAGGGCTGTGGAAATACAAAAATTAATGAAAGAGTTTGAAATAGATCCTAACTCTGCTGCTAACGGAGTATTTTTACCTGGATATCGAGCAATAGATAGTAAATATGTAACTACGGAGGCAATGCATATAGGTAATCATGGACCTGAGTATATAGAATTAGTATATAATACGTTGACAGAGATTAAAGAGTTTGGTGGTACTCAAGCTGATGCTGTTGCAGCGCTCCAAACAATCAGAGAAGGATTATTAGATGGCAGTATAAAACTAAATCAACCAAAGTAATAAAAATTGAGTAAGTAACAGATCCTGTAGGAGGGAAAGTATGAAGATTTGGGAATTAAAAAGTAAGTTTAATAACTATGAGTCTTTCCAGTTATTAAATTTTGAAGAAGATCACAAAAAATATATTGATGGAAAAATAAATTCAGTAACTCATTTAGCAAATTCATGGGGAAATATATATATAGAGTGTATTGAAGGAGATATTCATAGTGATTTCCCTAAATTTTGGGGAGGAACTGGTGCTCCAATGATTAGTGAAAAAGCCAAGCAAGTACTTGAACCTTTAATAGGTGATAATGTTGAATTTTTACCACTCTTACGCAATTCAACTAGTGAGGTATATTACTTGGTCCACGTGTTGAATGTATTAGATGCGATTGATGGTGATAAAGCAATCTTTAAAAAACTGATTACAGGCCTTATAGTAGGTTGTGAAAAGTTCGCATTTGATTTTAATATAGTTCAAAATGAAATGATTTTTAAAGTTTACATAAATGGAAAAATTCATCCGACGGTTGTCTTTATTTCAGACGAGTTGAAGGCTCTTATTGAACAAAGTGAATTAAAAGGTTTTGAATTTATTGAAGTATGGGATTCGGAAGAGGGTGCCTAAATAATCTAATTTAATTAGATTAGTAATGTGAACCCATATCTAATAGGGTAAAAAATAAAAAGCTTAAGCACATTGAAATGAACTCGAATATTAGTACATGGTACATGATAAAAACATCACCTGAATTCGCATTCTAATCTTTCTCGTTTTATTTTTTTGCAACGATGAATGAGGAAGAATGCTTATCATGTTTTAAATTAAAAGTATATTGGCTAACGTAAAGAATACCAATCATTTACTTCTCCCATCAGCACAAGTAAATGATTGGTACTTCTTGTTAATATCGCTAAGTATTAGCTACGAGCAGAATACTTTATTTCATTCTTTTTTCCCTTACAGTTTGATCTTGTAATCGCTGTTATTCTTTTATTAGTCGATGAACAATTACACGGGTTGGGATTTTATCAGTCATTCCTACATAAGCGTTAGATATTTTGCAGGTTTGTCCAGTCTGAAAAGAGCTTATGAAACCATCCATTATTCACGTTCTTCTTCATATATTTGTACCACAATTATTTTTTTGCTGTTAAAACTAGTTTTTAAGCAGCATATGCTTTAGCAACTGCAGAAATTCTGTATCACTTTTATCATCTTTTATATAATCCTGTTCGTAGTTAAAAATCATTCGTACTAACATAAAAGCTGTAAGTGGTAATGGTACCTTATGCAAAGCTCCTTGCTGATAACCTTTTTCGAGCAAATTACTTATCATGTTAATTGCTTCTTCTTCAGATTGTTTAAAACAAGTTGTAATTTCAGGTGAATGGTACTCTTTATATTCTTGAAAGAGTGTAGAAACAAACGGATCTTGATGATATTCTAGGCTGATATAATGAAGAATTTTTTGTATTCGAAGTAAAACATCTTTTTCTTCTTTATATAAATTAAATAATTGTGAGCGTTTGAGCTGAATATGACGCATATAGCAGTCACATAATATTTCAGTTTTATCTGTATAGTAATAATAAATAGTACCTTTACCAACTTTAGCTGTCTTTGCAATTTCATCAACCGTTGTGTTACGGACACCACGCGTAGAGAACAGTATTGTGGCAGATTGAATGATTTTCATCTTTTTATTTTCTTTTTCTAATTTGATCATTGTCTACACCCTATCCTTGAAATATTTAGCGAAGTTTTTTGTCTTTACATTTTGTATCAGTTTATTTGTAATTTTGTAACTCCTAATAGAAAGTCCTTTATTTGCTTCTTATAGAATAACATACACCATTTTTATTTCTAGTATATAACTATAATAGAATGCACCTTTATAACCTAGGGATAAAGGTGGAAGTTTGAGGTAATAATTTTTATAATCGGACGATGAGAATTCAAATGAAAGGGGACAGTGACTTCTTTCTCAATTGAATTATTTGATTTTTTATTCAATTCATTTTATTATATAAACATGACTAAAAGATGTTTTTAGTCGGATTTTTTTACGAAAAACCGACTGATATTTGATTTTAGTCGGTTTCTATACTATTTGAGAGAAGGTAGACACTATGTGTGGAATTGCAGGGTGGATAGACTGGTCTAAAGACCTGTCTCATGAACAAGAAACGTTAAAAAAAATGACAGATGCTATCATTCACCGAGGGCCTGATGCAGAGGGACATTGGTTTTCAAAACGAGCGGCATTAGGTCATCGGCGTCTCATCGTCATTGATCCTGAAGGTGGCCTTCAACCTATGCTCTATAAAGATGGAAATGATACAATTGGCCTTACGTTCAATGGAGAGATTTATAATTATCAGGAATTACGTAAAGAACTTGAGGAGAAAGGTCATGAATTTCAGACCAAGTCGGATACAGAGGTATTACTACATGCTTACTTAGAATGGCAAGAAGATTGTGTTCAACACTTAAATGGGATTTTTGCTTTTGGTATTTGGGATGAAAGATTTGGGAAATTGATGCTTGGTCGTGACCATCTAGGCGTGAAGCCTTTATTTTTCGCTCAAAGGGGAAGCGCAATTCTCTTTGGTTCAGAGTTAAAAGTTTTACTTTCACATCCACTTGTAGATGCTGAGGTAGATGAAGAAGGACTTTCTGAAATATTCTGCCTTGGACCAACACGTACTCCTGGTCATGCTATTTTCAAGGATATACATGAAGTGCGTGCGGGCCATTATATGACGTTTACCTCTAATGGCTCGACTACGACACAGTATTGGAAACTTGAAAGTAAAGAACATGTAGATGATATTGATACAACAGTCGAGACAATCCGCTCCATTTTACAAGATACAGTTAAACGTCAGTTAATTGCTGATAAACCAGTGGTATCTATGCTTTCCGGAGGTTTAGATTCCAGTGGTTTAACAGGTTTAGCAGGAAACGAATTTGGGAATAAAGGGGAACGTCTTCATACATATTCTCTGAATTTCATCAATGATGAAAAAGACTTTGAGCAAGACTTCCTTCGTTTTGATCGTGATGAACCTTGGGTGAAACGTGTAGCTGAATATGTAGGAACAAAGCATCATTCTATAGAGTTAGGATCAGATAGTTTAATAGAGTATTTATTAACTCCAATGCGAGCGCGTGATCTACCTGGAGTTGGAGAACTAGAAACGTCTCTTTATTTGTTATTTAAGGAAATGAAAAAAGATGCAACAGTTGCACTTTCAGGCGAATCCGCAGATGAAGTATTCTCAGGATATCCATGGTTCCATCAAGAGAAGTTTCTAGATGCAGAGATATTCCCTTGGAGTGTTAATTTATGGTATAGTACAGAGATTTTATCAGAGAATTTTAAAGCGAAGATTAGCCCTGAAAAATATCAAAAACAAAAATTTGAAGATGCGGTTGCTGAAATTCCCTTTTTAGAAGGTGAAAGTGATCTGCAAATGAAGCAACGTCAAATGTCTTACATGTTTATTACACGTTTCTTGCCATTTATGCTAGAACGAAAAGATCGCACAAGTATGATGAATGGCTTTGAAGTACGAGTTCCATTTTGCGATTACCGGCTTGTAGAATACTTATGGAATGTCCCATTCGAAATGAAAAGCATAGACAATATTGAAAAAGGTATTTTACGTAGAGCTTTTGAAAATGTACTTCCAGAAGATGTGCGTTATCGCAAAAAAAGTGCATATCCAAGCACTAAGGATGCCTCTTATCTACAAGGTATTAGTGATTGGATGGTACATGTGTTGAACAATCCTGAATCACCTATTTTGCCATTAATTAATGTAGAAAGAGTTCGTGCTATTGCAGAAGGAAAAGACGAAGTAATTTCAGGTAATGATGCAAGAGGTATAATAGATTATTTACTTCAAGTTAATAGTTGGCTTCAGGAATATAATATTAAATTAGTATGGTAGATGTAATTTTCAAATAAAGAGAATAGCTGAAACATTAATGACCTAAGTAAACCGCATTTCCAATGGATTAGATAGTTATCTAATAATTGGAGATGCGGTTTTATAAAAAATAATAATATGTTTATAAATGTAAAACCTACGGAAATTTTTCCTGTGGGTTTTTTAAGTAGTTTTTAAGAAATTATGAGTGTTTTTTATTTTGTATTTCAATAAGTTCATCTTGTACCATTTTTATATAATATTCTTTTTCTGTTAGTTCAAATATAAATAATGCTTTTTTCCAGTTATAAACAACATCTTCTACATTGTGTTGTTTAATCTTTAATAAACACTGACCTTTTAAATAGAATAGTTCACCTAATAGGTATAAAGTATTTAGATTAATTGCTAATTTGATGCCCCTATCAATGTATTTTATTGCCTCTTCATGTTGATATGTGAAGTCTAAACATTTTGCTAAATTGAAAATGATTTTTAATTTAATTTCTTTATCTCTAGGAAGATCTAGCTTATTAAAATTGGTTAAACATCTTTTTAATATCGTAATACTTTTTTCATATTCTTTGTTTTCTCCATGAAATATAGCCATTGTCTGCATAATATGTATTTCTCTTTCTGATAAAAAATCAGAATTGGTTAAAGTTAGTTTTAATGCATGATTTAAAAGAGTTAAAGCAGTTTTTGTTGATCTATTTACCTCAAATATAGCGATTGCTTCATGCCATATTAGAAATTGTTTCTCTTCTTTTGTTTGAAAATTATTTAAATTTTTCTCTTTTTTTACTATTTCATAAAGTTCTTTATATTGTTTTTGTTTTAAGCAATCTTTTATTACATATTTTACATTTTCTGTATATTTTAATATTTTGTTTTGAGTTAGTGCAAATATATGATTCGGATCAATGCCAAGTCTTTCTGATAATTGATATAACAAAATGCTAGATGGATAAATCACACCTTTTTCAATCTTGCTAATTTGACTTTGTGAACATATTCCATGACACAATTCGGATTGTGATATGTTTTTTTTTATTCTAAGTTCTTTAATGGTAATACCCAAATCGTTAAATTCCATTTTTTCACCTACTATTTAGCACTGTATTAGTATAAGAGTTTTCTCTAATTTTTAATGTAATGTAAAATTACTATAGTTGCAATTGTTATTTGTTTTAAAGGACTTACCGTTTCCAGGGGATGGTGAGGCTTTTATTATGCACAAAAAAAAGACACCCTAAGGTGTCTTCCTCCGACTTAAACCACGTTCATTTAGTATAAACTTATCCGTATTATCCCTTTGTTATACGTGTAAACACATTCTATAAAACAGAAGCGTCTATATACACCAGATTGTTAGTTCACAAAGTACAAGAGATTTGAGATCAGTATTAGAGTGACGCCACACCTTCTATAATGATTGATATGTTACGCCTTTCAAAAGAATCTGCTTTATAGAATGTATCTACATTTATTATTTTACTATATGTAATATTTATTTAGTGTAATTTTTACAGATATGTATAATTGCATAAAGTTTATGAAAAAATCAGAGTATAATTTGGATTGTGTAATAAAGATAAGGCCCACCTACGGAAATAGGTGGGTTTTTTGTTGGGTATTACTATCTCATTGCACACAAGGGAATTGCTATTGAAACCATAGCATATTTTTATAGCTCTTATATTGAGAAATAAAGAAAAGGCACTCTAAGGTGCCTTTTCTAATAGTTTTTTAGCAGAAGCAACTGCATCCAATAATGATTAAAAGTATAAAGAGTACAACGAGTAAAGCAAAGCCTCCAGCAAAACCGCAGCCTTCGCCGCAACTACCACCATATCCCATAATAATAGTTCCTCCTTTAGATAAGAGAAAAAGACTAGGGGTCATTCCATGTGTTTTAATGGGTTCACTTTACTTTATGTTTTTACGTATGAATTGAGCAGGTCCTTTTGAAAATAAGGGAGAGATCATTTAATGTGCTTCCCCGGAATATTGATTACCCATTTTCTAAAAAACAAACTATCTAATTATATAAATAATTATATAATATAATGTATTAATCCTAATAGAAGGGAGGATTAGCCATGCAATTAGTTTGTTTTAAATTAGTAAATGGTCAATACTTTTTAGTTGTAGAAGGTATCGAGATTCCTGCGCCAATTCCAGCATTTGCTGCAGCTTTATTAATTGGTTTAGGAGTAATCCCACTTTGTTCTTAATGTAAAGAATTCCAAACAGCTCTACCTTTCAATTGATAAACCCTTAAGCATATGAATGCTTGGGGGTTTTTATAATAAAAAAGAAAAGACGCCATAAGGCGTCCCCACAAATAGGTAGATAAGACTTTAGTTTTCCAATCTAAAGAAATTTTGTATCAGCTCTTTGAAAGTATATCATAATATCTGATTGATTTATTATGCATTATTACATACTTCTCTCAAACCCTCTAGTTTTTATTTGATAAAATAGAATCCTAATATTACTAAAAATCAAATAAATATTTCTAAAAACCCTAAATATTTAAAAGGGTAATAAAAGTGATACATTTAAGGTGCAAATTATAAAAATTTGAAAGGGGGAATAAGCAGTATTAAAAAAACTATTATAAGCGGTGGACATTTATACAGGTTATATGAACTTGAATTTTGTTAAAAATATACTCATTTAAGGGTATTTTTTCTGACTTGGACTAACGTAATTTTAATAATATGAATGATGGAGGCAGATCCCAATAGGGGCATAATGAAACGAAATACCAACATCGCTTTAGGTATCCTATCATGTAGTGAAATCTTATTATTTAAATGAATTGTTTTACTGGATTCAAAGGATTGAAAAGCGTATTTAAAACTGTAATACCTTTGCAGAGATAATAAAGGTATTTAATTAAAGCACCTGTTGACTAAAGTAGTTTTTCAACAGATTACTAATTTAGGGTGAACTCTTTAATATAATGATACCGGGGCATTTGTCTATTGGGTTTTCAGAAAGATTTAAAATCGTATATCTAAAAAATATAAACATATATATTTTAAGAGAACTGAGTTTAAAATTATAAAGATAAATGTGCTGGGTTTACTGACACATTGATAACCAAAAAACAAACTATTCAAGGCCAGTGCAATCAGATACTACAATTCTAATAGTCACGTTAATTATTTCTCACTTGTGGGGGGAATGTAGTGTTTTGAAATGTATCTGTTTTTGTTTCCCTATATGAACTATTATATCAACGGGCTCCTTACTGAAATAATGAAGAATCATCACTTGTTTATTCTGATTTCTGGAAAAGTTTTAATAGATTCATGCTGAACAAACATACTTTTTAGAAAGAGGAGAGATTATTGATGGATAGTCAATTACTATATCAACAGCAAAAAGGAGAAAAGGCACTTGTGATTGGTGCTGGTATTGCAGGCTTGCTTACTGCACGTGTGCTTTCCAGTTATTTTGAGACAGTAATAGTTGTTGAAAAAGATGAGTTACCTCAAAAACCATCTGAACGTCCAGGTACACCCCAAGACTTTCATCCACATCGTGTATTACCACGCGGAGAAATAATTATGAACCGTTTCTTTCCTGGATATGTTGATGATTTATTAAATCTAGGGGCCCATAATGTCAAGAATGATAAAATGATTCGATTTTCTCCGTATGGGGCACTGGAACTAGTTATAGAACGAAAAGGTGCAGCAAGCAGTCGAGCAGTGTTAGAATGGACAATCCGCCAACGTGTGCAAGAAATTCCTAATGTACATTTTTATTCAAAGCAAGAAGTCACAGGTCTTTTAACTTCGTCTGATCACAAGCGTGTTATTGGAATTCATATTCAAGAACGAGACGAATTAAAAACAAAGCGAACTGTGTTAACCGATTTGGTAGTTGACACATGTGGTCGTCAATCTAAACTCAATAAATGGCTTACATCTATGGGATATGATGTTCCAGAACCAGAACGTTTAAAGGTGAATTTTGGATATAGCACGAGATATTATAAAGTACCTTCACATATCAAAGAGAAATTGAGTGCAATTTCTGAAGGAGATCCTGCTAAAAACGTTGGTGCTGTAGGGTTATTATATATTGAAGATAACATAGCTCAAGCGCTACTATTTGTTGCTGGAGGTACGCATTATCCACCAACCAATTCAAAAGAATATGAAAAAGAGCTGGATTCATTAGTTACCCCTATGATGAGGGAGTTAATTAAAGAGTTAGAACCAATTAGTGTCCCAAGAGGATTTAGAGCACGTGAGTCAACTCGTCAACATTTTGAACAAATGGAAAATTGGCCATCTGGATTATTAGTGTTAGGTGATGCTTTTTGTAACTTTGATCCCATTTATGGGCAAGGAATGACCGTAGCCGCCATTGAAGCTGAAATGTTAGATACTTGTTTAAAAGAACATTCTACTCATAAACCTGGATTCGAACGCAAGGTGCTGCAACGTATGCAACAAGCTATTGAACCGGCATGGTGGCTGAGTTCAATTGCGGATTTACGTTGGAAAGGTGTTGAACATGTAGGAGCTGTTCCACTAAAAGGTGTGAAATTTGCACAGAAATATTTTGATTTATACCTTAAACAAGCTGTAAAGCAAGCGAATGAGGGGAATTCATCCATGCTCCAAAAATATATAATGATGAATGGGCTAGTTCATTCGCCTCATGATATCATTAACTCAGATATGTTAAGGATGTTAATCAATGGAGATGAGTCTTTAGAAGAGAATGAACTTTTGAACGAACTTGGAGAAGTAGATAAGAAACCAATGCAAGAAAGAATAAATGAATTAATCCCTTCTTTTTCATTAGCTTTTGAGAATAGCATTCCAAATTTGTTCTCATCCATTTCAATTTCTAATGTCAAATGAGGAAAAGAAACATTGCTCTAATTAGGGCAATGTTTCTTTTATTAGATAAGCAGTATTTAATCAACTACTTTTTCAATTGTTGGCATTATAGCGATTGGTGGTAAAGAGTAAGTCCAAGCAGCAGCGTATACGTTTAATTTTTCACCTAATTTGTAGTTTTCACCATTGGATACAGGTACTCTTAAAATTTTATTTTGGGAAACTAGCTCCCACCAATTATGCTGATAATAAAGTGCTTCTTCTTTCGTAAAAGTATCAGCAACAATTAAGTAATTATCGTCTGCTGAAATAACATAGCCCGTGAAAGGTATTTGTATTCGTACCTGTTCCTCCTTAATTGGAGAAGTGTTATTGGCAGTATCCGCAGAAGCAGGTGTTAAGCCAAAAGTAAATCCGCACCCTAATGTTAATGTTGTAACTACTGTTAATAATTTTTGTTTTTTTGAAAACATAATAGAAAGCCTCCTTAAATTTTATTACCACACCAACACCATTCTATTCATTTAGATATAAAGCCTTTCTGTATTCAAATATTTAACAATTTTGTAATAAATAAAACAAAATTGTAAGTGATATGTATTTTTTAGAGTGATTTATGATATAATTCACTAGGTAAAGTATTTTCGTGGTTCATCTCTATATAGTTTTTTACCCTACTTACTCTGTAAAATATTATTGGTGAAGAGAGAATGTTTTCTCTCTTCTTTTTTTATTTGACATTAATAATATCGTTAATAAAGGATGTTTAATATTTTTTAGGCTATTTTGTTGTTGGTAATTAGTTTTGGTACGTATAATAAAATATGGTTTGATTAAGAGATTTAGTCTTGACGTACAGAATTTGCAAAATGTTAGTGTTCCGTCTTTATTTACATCAAATGTTAAATGTATTCTAATTTTAAATGAATTCAACATAATATTTTGTATCTATAATCCCAAAGGAAACTTTACATGGAAATGAAATTTTTCCTGCAGAAGCAGCCTGCATACAAGAAATTACCCAAGATTCCAATTCTAAAGGCAAGCGGTATACTTTAATATTACCATCACTGTTTTTTACAGTTACAATCGGTGTATTTACTCTGGTTGTAGCAAAATCTTCCGTTGTTATCATTCTTACTGCATTATTAGTGTGAAAACCAGTGTTTATAACTTCATAAATCTGTCCATCTTTCTCTTTAATAACCATAGGTATATTTAAATAGGGATAGTTTTTAATATCATTATGAATAATTGCTCCTACTGCATTCTTTCTTATTTGAACCTCTTGCATTCTTTTATGCTCCTTTATAATGATTTAAACATGTTTACGTAAATTTATTTTATTTTACATCTATATCTAAAGCTACTTTGCTCATTAAAGGGTTAGGGTCAATTCCTATTGTGCATTCGATCTGTGTTTTTTCATATATTTCACGTTTAAATTTCAACGCAAATTCATAGGGATCGTTAGTAAATAAATGAATGCTATCCGTAATATCCATGAAGAACTCGTCGATGGAATATTGGTGAAAATCTTCAATAGGAACGTACTGCAAAGCTAACTTTGTTATGTAATTAGAGCATTTAATGTATGTTCCCATAATCGGATTTACAACAAGAATGTCTTTTCTGCAAGGAATCTCGTATAATCTGGCCATCTTCTTTACACCCAATGCTTGTAATGGGGGAGTGGCAGCTAATACGAAAGAACCGTTTCTATTTACATCACCGACTACTGCCAATTGTGTATACATAGGATCTAACCCCATTTTGATGCAACTTATAGAAGCGTAAAAGCTACGTAAATCAACACATAAGATGATTCTATTCGGTAAGATAGAATAGTCATACACTGCTATTCCTTCCTAAATAAAAGAACGTTTGTTCTTACAATATACGAGCTTGTGTTCTTTTATAAAGAGGTTTTGTTTTAAAATAATTTTTTCAGATATTCTTCTTGTGGGAGCAGCAGTTCTAACAACAATCAGTAATAGGGGGCGTGACATATGTCCATCAAGCTAAAATTTTAACATACCCACAAAAAGAAAATTTTTATCTCTCTACACCAATTTATGACAAATCATTTTTTTCATTTTTAGGATAATGAATTTCTTAACTTGATGGCAATGACCTAACATTAAAGTGTATGGGTAATTTCTATTAATTAATATATTTAATTTAATAAATATAAAATTGAAGCATAGGTGTATGATAAACGTATGTAATATCCTTCATTATGTCCATAAATGTGCCCTGGATTTATTAGTATTTTTTTGTTAAAACCATACTAAATAAAGGCCGCAATAAAATTAAAGGTAAAATGAACAGAATATTCAAAATTATATATATCAACTTATTTAAAGGTTAATCTAATGTAAAACCATGATACCATGGTTTTACATTAGATATAGATAATTTTGGAAAAGGGGAAGATTCTATGAATGTTCAACTAGAAAATGAACAAATAACAAAATTATTAAACGACTGGTATCAATCCATGTTAAAACAACAATTAGTTAAAGCAAAACAATTAAAAGAGTATATAGAAAATGAAATTAACAATGTCAAGGAAAATCAAAACGTACTCTTATATTATTCTTTATTAGATTTTAGATACAAAGCATTAACAGATTGGATAAGTATTAACGAAAGCAGTTTTGATGAAATGGATAATTTCACAACTCCAGCAGATGACTTCCTAGCTTATTATTATCACTTCTTTAAAGCATTCCATTCTACTTTAACATCCAATTACACTGAAGCAAGTGAACACTATGAAAAAGCTAAAGAACTATTAATACACATTCCTGATCCAATAGAACATGCTGAATTTAATTATCGAATGGGGTATTTTTATTATCAAATCTATAAACAAGTAATAGCTCTTGATTATATAAAATTAGCTAAAGAAGAATTTTTAAAACATGAAGGTTATGAAATAAATGTAGCACTATGTGACAATTTTATAGGTCTGTGTTGTATTGATTTAAAACATTTCGAATTAGCTGAGGAGTCATTTAATAAGGCACTAGACACATTCCAAAAAAATAACCATAAAAATTCTATCCTTATGGTAAGACATAATTTAGCTTGGTTATATTCAAAACAAAATTTATCTAAACTCGCGATTCGTCATGTATCTGAAGTAACAAAGAACAATCCAAACCATTTCAAAGCATTTTTCGTAGAAGCATATGAATACTATAAGATAAATGACCATAATTACAGCGATCAACTAATTCAAAAAGGATTAAAACTTAGTAACGATTTTAACAATCAAGAATTCCAACATCGTTTTAAAATTTTAAGAGCCCTCAACAACAATGTCCCTACATTAACTTTAGAAATATTTATTTCAGAAGGTATTACTTATTTCAAACAAGAAAAACTATGGGAATGCGTAAAAGAATATGCTGATATCTTAGCTCTAAAGTTTTATGAAGAAAATAACCATAACAAAGCAAGTCAATATTTTTATATGAGCAATACAGCTCAAAAAAATGAATTAGAAAAAGGAGCGTTAAAATAATGAAAAAAATCTATCTAACTATACTTGGAATATCTTTAATTAGTATCCTATCGTTAGGGTTAAACGACTCTTTTAAAAATCAAGCTGTAAATATAGGAGACGGTGGAGGTGCACCAGCAAGACCAGATTATTTATTACAAACACACGCTGACTTATAAGAAAAAACACCTTCATTCTTGAAGGTGTTTTTTTATAATCTGATTTTTAAATAAATGAAAAACGGAATATATCAAAGTTCTCTAAGCTAACATTATATTCCAATTATTAGAAAAATATTAAAAATTTTCATTTTTTGTTCTATTATGGAGGTGAGGAGAAATTATACTTATAAGGGAGCTGTATTAGTTTGAAAAAATTTTTAGGATTAGTTTTTGTCGTAGTTATATTAGCTTTTGGAGTTTTTCAACCATACTCACTAAATTTAGAAAAAGTTTTTGCACAAGATAATACTAGTAACAATATTAATAATAATACCAAAGAAAAAAAGATCGATTGTGTACCTTGTAAAAAACCAGAAAATCTTTCGAAAAACGAAACAAATAAATTTGCTGACGAACAAATTTTGGACAAAGTAAAAAAACAATTAACTGATCTTAAACAAAACAAATTAAGTATTTATTCCACAGCAGATTTTGAATGGAAAGAAGCTGTTAAAGTCGATTATAAAGAGAATAAAACATCGGCTATCATAATTCCTTCAAAAGAAAACCCTAAATCTAATGATACAAAACAATATCTAACTGTAGGATTTAACGAATCTGAAAGTAAGTTTGCAGACCCTACATTTTTAGAGTTGAAAACACCAAATAATGGTGATACGATTCTTTTAACAGTAAAAACATTAGATGGTGAAAATGTAGGGACTTTAGACCTAAATTCAAAAGATGGAAAACTTAATCAGATGAAATTATTCACTGATGGAAAAAGTGAATCAATCTTAAAAGAAAACAATGCAAAAGCAGGTTACTGGGAAGATGTTCAACGTTGTATTAAAAACAACTGGAAAACTATGCCTCAATGGGCTTGCGAAGGTGCATGTGGAGGATGTTTATTTGCTAGTCCATATGCATGTGGTGGTTGTCTTGGATGTCTAGCTGGTTACGCAATTGGTTGCGCTGCTAGTCAAATATAAAAAGAAGGGTGTGATTCCTCAAATGGAAATGTCTAAAGGAATACTGTTTTATAGACTAACATTGATTATTGCTTGTTTCGCAGTAGTTGCCTTCACATATCCATCTGAATTCTCTAAATTCGCATTAATCGCAGGTATTGTTGGTATTTTTATTACACTAGATAAAATAATAGCAAAAGATAACAAAAAAAGAGTTTATCTCCTCGTATCATTACTCTTTTTAATCGGATTTGCTATAACCTTCTACTACACATTCTTATAAAAATACTTTACAATAGGCGATACTTCAAAAAAAAAGAATCCTGATTTTTAAAGGATTCTTTTTTTGCTCTCCTTCTCTTTTCCCCCCTTAACAAACCAGATTAGCTAGCCAAAACAGGATATGCGAAGGATAGGGGGCAAAGCTGGGGTGTGGAAAGCCTTTTGACTATGTGTAATTATTTCACTGCCTCTTTAAATTCTTTTCCTGCTTTAAAAGCAGGTGCCTTTGAAGCCGCGATTTGCATTTCTTCACCTGTTTGTGGGTTACGTCCCGTACGTGCAGATCTTTCACGTACTTCAAATGTACCAAAGCCAAGAATCTGTACTTTATCTCCATTTGCTAACGCATTTGTGATTGTATCTAATAACGCTTGTGTTGCTGCTGCAGCATCTTTTTGTGTAAGTTCAGCTTTTTCTGCAACTACTTTTGTTAATTCTGTTTTATTCATTTTCTGCACCTCTTTATATGTAATTAGGTGACTATTATAACGTGTGATTACTTATGATGCAATTATACTGTACATAGAGCCATAGCAAGAGCACAAGAGGACAATGTCTGTGTAAAGGCATAAGAAGGATATTAATTATCGCTTTAAACTCTGTTCATATTTCTTTACATCTTCCATGGTTTTAAATATTAACACATCAAAAATTCCTTTTTCATTCCCACATACGACAACAAAACCATCTGTTGCTTCCAGAACTCTACCAACGCCACCATCTGTAAGTGCAATACTGGTGAGATGTTTTACGTTCAGTTTTTCTTCTTTTTGAATGTAAGTAGTTATGGGGGTTCCTACAGGAAATGCGTCTTTGATCTCTTTTGTTGTATATGTGCCATCATCTATTGATTGAGTTTTAGTTGTAATAGAATCAGTTTGAGTGGCACATCCTGTTGAACATATTAAAAGAATGCCAGTAATAATACTTACACATGCTGTTTTTACCATTCACAAAATCCTCCTATAACTGTTCGTATTGTCAACCCATTTAGGGTAACAAATTATATATACGAAGTTTGTTGGTTTATGTGAGTCGTAAATTAACAAAGATACAGGTATTTTGCCAGAATGTGTTTCAAGCAAAAGAAAAGACACCCAAAGGTGCCTTCCTGCGACTGGAACCATCGTAATATGGTATTGGGTGCCAACCCGATTATTATTTTACCACATTAAATAATTTTGGTTGTTGAGAAATATAATTTAAATCTATATGTTGTTTATTTTTGCTTCGTTAGCTTTTTTGTAGTGGATTCTTCAATCTGTTCAGGTGTACTTTTAATTTCATCGGTAATTGCTATCTTGCTACCCGGGTGCACACAATAACAGTATTTCTTGCACCAGAACCAACAAAAATAATTAAATATAAAAAATAGTTAAAGGTCAAAATATATATTATTATATTAGTAATTATAAATATAAGGTGGCATCTGGAAGGGAATAGTTATAAATGAAAACAATAAAGGGGAAGTTATTTCTTAGCATTGATATTATAGGTTGTATCCTTTGGATTATAATGCTTATTATAAGTCTTGTTAATTTTAGAACATGGGTACACCTTTATTTATTTCCATTCGACAATATATAACAATATATAAATTAATAATTTGTTATTATATATACGGATTTATTTACATTAGGAGGAATGAACAACTATGTTTAAAAGATTAGCAGTATTACTTATTGGTGCCCTATTATTATTCGGTTTAGCTGCTTGTGACAGCGTTAAATCAATGATAAGTAATGTCACAGTTGGTAAGGTAATTGAAGAATTTAAAGCCGCAGGATTAGAAGCTGAAAATCCTAGTGACCTACCAGAAAAAGAATTTGGAAATACTAGAAAAGAAGCAAAGCGCATTCTTGTTCCAGCATTAGGTGAAGATAGTGGCGGTCGAATATTTGAGTTTAAAAACAAAGAAGATCTTGAAAAAGCTAAGAAATACTATGATGATTTAGGCAATGGTAATCAAATGCTATTTTCTCATACTTACGCAAAAGGTAACTTTCTTATACAAATGAACGGTGATATGGAAGATGCCCAATTTAACAAATATAAAGAGGTTATGGACAAAGTAATTAAGTAAGTTAAAGAATCCGCTTTCATTTTTCTGAAGATATGTTAGAATTATTTTTGGATGAAAGTCCAATACATATTATTAAAATTAAAGTGGTTATCAAGTCGGAGGAAGGCACCTTAGGGTGTCTTTTTTTTTGGAAAGATATTTATTGCAGCCATACAGTGGGGGGAAAGATATGATTTATTAAATGGAAAGTTCCTACATATTCATACAGGTCCCGGTAAACAGCATGATCGAACCTATGGTTCTCTGTGTGCTCCATCTGTGGAACCAAATGATTTATGTATCCGTGATTTAGGGTATTTTCATTTAAAAGATCTTCAACATATACAAGATAAAAAGGCTTACTATATCTCTCGTATTAAATCTAATACACGTATTTATCAAAAAATTGCAAACCAGATTATTTTCAGGATGGAACAATAAAGAAAGGTACAGAGTATATACAGCTAGATATGGAGGTATTAATGAGCCCTCTCCACCTAGGACAAACATATGAAATATCCGATGCTATGTAGGTATGATTGATAAGTACCAACCCGTGTAATCGTTCATCGACTTACAGATGAACAACAACAAAAACGAGTACGTGATCAAGCTATACGAGAAGAAACAGTCTTTGATATATTAGGTGTCGTTTATAATTGTACTATGTCTGATAATCAAGCGGCTTAATTCAAAAAAGGAAACCCTTTAGGGTTTATTTTGTATGCAAACCTTTAAAATCCCTATGCATAGACTTTAGCAAAAAGAAACAGCCTCTACTATAATTGATGTTGTATGAGCTTAGCTTGATAGCGATGGGGTAGCACTAACAAAATGTTCTTTTTTCTTCAAATCTTTTATTACTTCACTTAAATAATATCTTAAGAGGAATTAGTGGGGAAAATGATGTTTCTAGTTAATTTATTTTTAAATGGAAAAAGTTTATGTGTATTTTTATATTTAGTTTTCTTTTTAGTGTTTCTTTGGATAATTTAGTTAAAGGAGATGTAAAGTTCATTGAAGAAGAACTTCATAAATCAAATTTTTTAAGTGGAAGTATATTATTTAGGTATTAACGATCATACTTCTGGTTTCTATTGTACCTGTATTTTGAATTGACAACTAAGGATAGGTAATACATAAATATTTATAATTAAGGAGGGGAATAATTTGACAATCAATCAAATGTTTCAATTAGGTGCTTCATTTTTATTGTTTATTTTTTCAACATTGATTAGTTGGTATCAAGGTAGTAATTTAATAGATTTTCCTGATGAATGGAAGTACACAGCTAAGTTTACAAATTATTTTAAAGGGCCTGTCTCGAATTATAAAGATATTTATCAAGTAGATTTTTTTATATATGCAGCTAAATTTTATCCTGGTTGGGTAATTATTATGATAATAAGTTTTATTTATATGATATTACTACTTGTTTATATAATATATAAAAGGAAAAATACTGAAATATAAGAAAATTATGTTATTAAACATTTAATAATGGTATTATATTCTTGTATAAACAAAAACAAGGGGGATATAAATATGTTTAAAAAGGTATTAAGTGTTGTCGCAGTATCAATAATTTCTTTATTTTCGTTTTCATCTATCTCTGTATATGCAGAAGAAATGCCAACAGAATTGAGAAGTAACGCAGTTCAAGAAGTACAACAAATTCAATATTTTGATGCAAATGATAATCCGATTTTTCCTTATGCTGGTTTAGATTCGAATTTATATAGTAATAGCATTGCGACTAATGCATATATGGATTTTGGTGCAGCAAATTTTTCGAATTATGTATGGATACGCGGAGGACAAGCTTTTTTAAATCCACAAGATATAGAATTTGAAAGAGTAAATAGACCTAAATCAGTATCTATTTATGCATATACCTCAGGTGGGTCTTATATGGGTAAAGGTGTGGTTGGTGAAGGAACTGGATGGGCTTTGATTCCATGGAGACATTTACCGAGAGGAGAATTTTATACATTTAAATTTGTTAGTGAATCAGGGCAACTTGTTCAAATTAAGCATGGAACTGTTTATTACGGTTAATAAACTAATATTCAATAAAAAAAAGAATCTTTTAGTTGAAAGATTCTTTTTTATTTTTAAAGATAATGATTAATATAATTTTAATATATTGATGAATATTATATTCACTTGGAGTTAACATAACGTTCTATTATCGGTAGCAAGGAAAAGGAGGAATCCTTATGAGAGTACGGGTTCCTCCTTTTTTGTTCTAGGGATCTATGCATTTTTTTATACATTCCTATTCTGGTGCAAGTTTTTTAAAGGAACAGATAATCCCATTGCATAATTGTCTATGTATGAAATTGTCAAATATCACTGTAATTTTTCTGCAAAAAGTTATAATTCATGTTGAATTAAAAAAATCATAAAAACGTTATTCTTTCTAGTATCTTTTTAGAAAGAATAACGTTTTTTACACTTCTTATATTCCTAAGCTCTAACACTTCAATTCAGGAATGTGCAAATGGTTTTTTAATAAGTTCCAAGCCTCATCTAGAATCGGTTTTGGTGGTATGTAAATAATTGTTCCATCCCGACCTCTTGTTAAAATAACTCTATACGCATTGAGCTTAATTTGGAACGGATCTTCAACACCCCATTGATAGTGCTGCCCCTTCCAAGTCCCATTCTGTAGATATAGATCATCATCCCAATGAACAAGCGTCATATCTAGTTCAAGTCCCTGTGTTTGGAATTCAGTTGAGCTATAGTTAAGCGTCCTACAATAGTACTGGGATTCGGGATAGTTAAAGTATTGAGCGATTTTACTAGGGCGTTCATATCGTTCATCTCTTGGTAGAACAGGGACTTCTTTTTGATGATCAGCGCCACCAGCACAGACAACGCCAACTGTTTTTGTATCATCCTGATAAAGCTGATGTAAAGTGTGTTTGGCTTTGGCTAAATCACGCGTAATAAAAAGTTGATAATGTTCTTTTGGTAGCTTATGAATAAGCTGTTTTGTTTGTTCAAAATTAGCATCTAATAAAGTATTAATAGTTTCATAGTATTTTAAAGCTGCATGAGCACGGAAAGATGAGTTTAAATGTAGCTGAGAATGAGTTCTATAATGTGCTGCATTAGTAAATAAAGAATTAGGATGTTTAGAGTGAACAGTCACGTTTTTTCCAGCAATCGCATGATTCCACAGGGCGAGACCGCCTTCTTCTCCAGAATAGATCTCCTGTCCGTCTCCGATTAAGCCAATTGTTACACTCCACGGTTTATTGTTTGTTGTAACATTCATTATAATATCCGGTTCACTTAAGTTTTGAACTTCTCGATTTCTTCGAGTGAGTGATTGATCGACTTTTTTGTATCCCATGCTCGTTGGGCCTCATCAAAAATGATTATTTGTTCTTTTGGAATCATTCTCTTTTCGAGAAAATCCATTTTATAGCCATATAGACCTTGTACGAAGGTTCTATTTTTCAACGTATCTTGTAATACGTCTACTAATGGGCCGTTACCAGATAAATAAACTGCATTTTTCATCTCGTGTGCAATGGTCAGACCTAAATATGTTTTACCTGCTCCTGGCTCGCCAGATACTAAAATGAGATGATGGGTATTTGTATGTTGGGCTTCTTTAATGATTGAGCGTACAGTTTGTTGTACTGCTGGAAAGTTACTGCTTGATACAGCTTTAATATCAGGGAGCGGTTCATTATTTAAAATGGATCGAGCAGCTTCTAGCATAGAAGGTGAGGGTTCATAGACACCATTGATTACTTCCTCTAGCATTAAAGTTGGTGCTTCTGTTTTATTTAATATTCGTTTAATAATACTTTCCAATCCATCAACTGTTGAAAGGGTTACTTGATACTCTTTTTGGAAAACCCAGCGTTCGCCTTTGTAGTTTGTAAGCAGTAAAACACCAATGACTTGTATGTTAGATTGTTGAATAGCTGAGTGATAATGTTCAAGATCACGCATATAAAGAGATGTTTGGATATATTCAGAAGGTGAAACGCTATTATAACTTTTACATTCGAGAACTATTAAATAACCATTAATTAATAAAAGTACATCAGGACGACGACCGCCTCCGCGTAAAATCTCATATTCAAATATAAGTGATGCATCTAAATTAGAAAATCGATTAAATAAATCTTGTAGTTTATTATAACTATCAATCCATGCTCTCTTTTGAGAATCTATTTTTGGATCATTTGTATTGGTTTTATAAACATGATCTAACAATTGTTTAATAAAAAACTGTACATCTAATTGCTTAAATTGTTCAATAGTTCCAGCCCAGCCATAGTTCAAGATAAAGGCCCCCCTGAAGTGTAGTAGGATATATGTATATTTCTATTATACGAAATGATATAACTAGTTTGGAATAAGAAAAGAGTTCAGTTGTATTTTTCCTAAAGTATTGTGTTTCAAAGCTTTGTATTATTACAATCGATAAGAATCCAACTATTTTATAGCAATCGATCAGCTCAAAAAAGAAAAAGTATAACTGTTGGTATGCAACTGAAGTAACGGAAGTACTTGAATAGCATAGTAGAAAAGGATCTTCGCTTTATATAGAGACGAATTTGTTCTATTTTAAACAATTTTTTAGCGGAAAGAAAGATTGATTAAACTTGTAAATTTATGATACGTTATATAGAAATATAACATTTTTAAATATATAGGAAGCGGGTTTGGATGATGAAAAAACTATGTTTAGTCACATTTGTTTTGTTTGTAATACTAATAGTATTCTCTGTTTTTATAGACCATCTAAGAGGATTTATAGGAAATGGGACTAATTATATTAGACTAATTTTATACTGCATTATTAGTCTTTTATTGGACATAATAATAGCTAATTTTCTAGTAAAGACAATCAAATGGATACGTAAAAAAATTTTAAAAAAGAAAACAAAAGAAATGGAGTTATTTGCATGGACAGGGGGGATACAAGATATTGAAGCTGAATTGCAATTAATAATAGGTAATTCTATTGTGTCAAAAGATATTATTGATAATATTGGTATTATTAAAAAACGAATACAACGATATTTTCATAGAGATATAAATAAATTAAAAAGATTTAGAGCATATTTAAATGTAGTGGAAAAAGATAGTACAGTGCTAGTATTTCAAACATTTATATTCGCAATACTATCATCCGCATTTGCTAGTATGGTAGTAACAGGAAAAATTGTTGACGTTACAAAATACCTTCTTCCAAAAATGGATAGTGGACTTTCTCAAGTATTCTATTATGGATCAGGTACTGCTTTAGTATTCTTTATCATTGGTATTATGATTGCATATCTTATGAGTCATACTGATAAAACTAGGGTTAGAATAATACAAGAGGTAATCGATATGTGTATTGACGAACTTGAAAATGAGAAGAAATGTTCTGTTAAAAAGAATTTATAGATTAAATCAATAAAAAGTTCCTATATATTATAGGTGCTTTTTATTTATAAGATTAAATAAAAATATCCATTATTTTCATTAAGTTATATAATTAAAATAACAAAATCAGTAGGAGGATATTAAAAATGGGATTCGGATTTCGGAAGAGTTTTAAAATTGCTCCAGGAGTGCGTGTGAATGTAGGGAAGCGTGGAATTGGTGTAAGTGCAGGAACAAAAGGGTTAAGATATAGTGTTCATTCTAGTGGACGCTCACAAGTGACAGCTGGAATTCCTGGTACTGGAATTTCATATACAAATTCATTATCTTCAGGAAGAAAATATAAAACATCTGCATATCAACGTAGAAATGAATTAGCCCGTCAGCAAAGAGAAATAGAAAAAATGCAGGAACTTGAAAGACACCGTTTAGAAGTAGAGATGTTTGAAAACCGATTACAAATGATTCATTCCATTCATAAAGAATGTGATGAGATAGTGAATTGGGAAGAGATACAGAAAAGACAAGCTCCTTTTAAGCAAGGAACTGTAGGACCAAAAGAAAAAATAGCTAATAATGAACTAGATAACTACAAACCATCCTTCTTTTCAAAAATTTTAAAGCAGGATGAAAAGAAAAAACAAGAGCTTTTAAATAAGATCGAAGAAGCTAAGAAAGAGGATTTAGAAGATTATAAGAGCTGGGAACGCATGGTTCATGTTGCGCAAAAAATTGTTAATAAGGATATTGATACATATTTAGAAGTAATTGAAGAGTTTGCTCCTTTAGATGATTTAACGGAGTTCGGCAGTGGTTTTGAATTTTTTGTGGAAGAATCAAATTTTATAGAGATAGAGTTTGATGTACACACAGAACATGTTGTACCTAAAGATATGAAAGCATTAACAAAGACTGGTAAGGTATCTACAAAGGTTATGCCAAAAGGGAAGTACTTTGATATTGAACAAGATTATGTATGTAGTTGCGTATTACGTATTGCTAGAGATATGTTTGCTTTATTACCAGTAGAATATGTTTATGTCCATGCTTTAAACGAGCAACTTAATACGGCGACAGGATATCAGGAAAAAGGTACCATATTATCTGTAAAGATTGATAAAGCTACGTTAAATTCTCTGCAGTTGGATTCTATTGATTGCTCTGATTCAATGGTTAATTTTGAACATAAGATGAAATTTAAGAAAACAAAAGGCTTTGATTTTGTATCTAAACTAGAAAGATAAGTTGAAAAATATTTATCTGATAGTAAAAGTATCTATAAGGGATACTTTTTTATTTTGTATTTTATTATTCTTTAAAGAGTTGTCCGAATTTATAAATATAGGTGGAGAAATGTTGTGATGCCTTTTACCTAAGTAAATAGATTTGGTCAAATAAATATAGAAAGAACGAAGGTGGGAAACAAATTGGCAAAGTTTGCACTGATATTTGGAATGATACCTATAGCGCTAACTATATGAAGAAAACAAGTAATTCATCGAATTTCTTAATTATTTTCATTACAATATTTTAGAGATACAGTCAAAGCGAGTATTTTTAAAACGATTTTGGATATCTTGTTAATTATTCTTTTAGTTCTTTATATTATAAATAAGTTATTAAGACTTTATGGGGTTTTTAAAGAAGAAAGATGAATAAAGTGTACAAGTTTGAGGATAAAGAGAAATTCCTTTCTTTTTTATATGATGAGGTATTAACGACCTCAGAGGTAATGGCTGTTTTAGGAATTAGTAAAGTGAGAATCAGTACAATGATTAAAGATGGTAAACTTGTGCCATTTAAGAAAATAGAACGAGTGAGCTTATTTCTTTGTGCAGATATTGAAGAGAAGAAGAAAGAATTAGAAATATTACGTGAGAAGTATAGATCATATGATGAGGACTAGACACGTTCTTAAGGATTTTTACTGTATAACTTAATATTTAATTTTATTGATTTTTTTATGTAGTTTTCTTTTATTCTTGTATAGAAGGAGGCTATCATATATGAGAAAAATCCGTAAAGAAATTTGAGCTATTACTCGATTAGTCGTAGTGTTAGCAATTATTACAGTGATTACTGTAATATGTAATACCATAGGAAATATGAAAATGTTAATTGAGATGCTTCAGGAAACAGCAAAATTAGGAATAAGCACAATTATAGGTTTGATTGCAATTTCAATTGCTTGTATGTCTTTTCAAAATTATGAATCTAGAGCAGAAAATAAAAACGTTTATTTGAACTATTTGACACTGATGCTCGTTACATTAATTTTTTTACTCGTAACTTTTTTGTTCCCTTATTTGCCGATAAATTCTAATTTGTATATGTATTATGCAATTTTTATCATTTATTTTCTTTTGGGAATAATTTTGTTAGGTGGATCATTAATAGCTACTTTTGAAGTTATTAAGAAGGCTTTTGATGAGGAATGAGAAGCCAATAATCATTTTCTAGAAATAATTTTTGATTTTTTTATGGAGATACAAAAAGAGATGAAGATAATTCATCTCTTTTATATATTTTTGTTTTCAGTAATACCTAAATGCTTCTTTAATGCATCTTGTAGAACTTGAGAGTAATTTACATTATTAGCTTTTCCTATCTTATCAACCAAATGAGGAATAGTTAATGTTTTCTTTACTGCTTTTGTTTCAATCTCACTATGGAATGTGGGCATCTGTACTTCTATTAAGCCAATAACTTGATTTACTTTAGTTGAGATAGAAGTTGGATTAGATTTGACTACCCCTTGGCAAAACATGTAATGAATTTGATGATAAGAATTATTAAGTAGGATTCTAGGTTATGCTTTGTAAGATTAAATGTTTTGAAACATGCTTTAGTTCTTCAAGTGTAATGTTTATTTTAAACTTAAATATATAATTTTTACTTGTGGGCTCATTATTGAGAAGGTATGTTTAATAAGGATATTAAATGGAAGGAAGTACTTTAAAGTGTTAGTAATTATCTTTATGCTTATTGTAGTAATAATTGTAGTAATCACTTTTCTAAAATTTTTAACTGTTCTTATAGAAAAAAATAAAAAGTTTGCTATAAAAATAGAAAGATTGGGGTATATTTTGTTTGCTGTTTCTTTAGGATGGTCAATAGTTTTTAATATGACAAACGACATGGGAAATGATACCGATATATACATTATTAATGAAAAGTTAGATCTTTTGTGGAGTTTTCATAAATCCGCTGCTGATTATAGCTTTGCTAATCATACAGTTATTGAGGATACACGTTTTATCTTAGCGAAGAAATGGAGTCAAATCGAAACAGGTACGCAACTGTTTAGAAAGCAAGAGGAATTAGTAAAAGATATTAATAGCATTCTCTTTATCCTATCAACCTTATTTATAGCATGTGGGAGGGGGAGTGGAAGTGAGGTTATAAAGGAATACAACAATGAAATAAAACAAAATAATAAATTAAGAATGAGGCATATAAAAAAATCAAGAAATAAAAAGGTATATTTGCCTAAGAGAATTCTAAGGAAGAAATTCAAGTAAAATAATTAATTTAAGAGGGAAAATCATCCCTCTTTTTATTTTGAATTGGGTGGAGTATGTAATTAAAAAGACGAACGCAACATGAGAAGTATAACTGCCCTTTCCCGATTAAAATGATGAAGTAAGAAAGGAGGAAGATAAATCCTTTGTATTAAAAGAGATTAATCCCAGCTTACTAATATAATTATAGGTACGCCTATGTACTGACAGAATAAATACAGAGTCTTTATAAGTGTGGAAAAGTTGTAGTTTCAATAGAAACTACAACTTTTCATTTTTATAGGAAAGGAGAGATGAAGTGAATTAAGATAAAGCTGTTTTAGTAGAGGTGTTTTATTTTAAAATTTGTTTGAGCGAAGGGGATAATTTACTAAATACACTATGTTGTTCATTTCCTGCTTGACTCATACTTGCTTGATAAGATGAAAATCCTTTATACGTTTTTCTTTTCCATTGCCATAAGCCATTACTTTGATCGAATTCACCATAGTAATGATTGTAATCCAGTTTGTTCCCAGTGTTTTTATTAAAACTATTGCTAATAAAAATACGGCTATTACTTGCATAGATTTGGTTATTGGTAATTACATTGTTCCGAGTATCGTAATTTAATTCGATTTGGCCACTCTCTTAATCTTTTGTATCATTTTTATAAATTACATTGTTCGTAATTGTGTTATTTTCTGCATATCCTTGCTGACTATCATATCCACCAATTGCAATGCCACTCATGATATTATTGGATATTGTATTGTCTCTAACAGTAATTTGGCTTGCGCTTTTTCCTGCATGTTCGCTAGCTACTTCAATACCGAGATCATTTTCATAGCTTTGATTTTGCTCAATGATAATTTCCTTTCCGCCATCCACGTAAATACCATCAGCTGAATATTCATTATAACTAGTATTATTGATGGATGAATTGTGATGGACAATGTTATTACGAACAATTCCATTCCGTGCTTGATCTAAAGCAGCTACTGAAGATACGCCTTCATGTCCAATCAGAACAATTCCGATGTTGTTGTTATCATGCACTTTGTTATTGGTAACTTCAAAGGAATCTACATTCCCATTCACAGCAATTGCTTCACTAAGCCCTAATTTCAAATTTGTTACTTCGTTATTATCGATGACAATATGATTTAGATTATTTTGTGCACTAGTTGAAGTACCGTATACAGCAATGCCGTGTGCATTCCCATCCTTTACATTTGCTTCAATGTGTTGGATATAATTATTTCTAATCTCGATATTACTTCCTGTCCCAGTAATATAAATACCAATAGGGGTTTCGCTAACTTTCGTTGATTTTAAATTGCGAAATTCTAATCCTCTTACTTGAATAGAGTTTTTGTCTTCTATTGTAAATAACACATCATCTTCTAACTTGACTTTAGAACCATCTAGAATGACTTTTTCATCTTGGTAATTTTGAAAAGTAATAGGTGCCCCCGAGACTCCAGAATGAGTGACACGAACTTTTTGGTTATAAATCCCGCCTCTTATGTAGATGGTGCTACCTTCTTTTGCGACATTAGCAGCTTTTTGAATAGTAGCAAAAGGTTGATCTAATGTGCCGGGATTGAGGTCGTTTCCTGTTGGAGATACATAGTAATTTGGTCCAGAATTTGCATTGTTATCGAATTGTGCAAAGGTTGGGGCAGGAAGTGAAAGTATTAACATACTGAAAGAAAGTATAAAGATAAAAAGCGAGTTTTTTAATGAGGGAAATATTGTTTGATATTTCATCATGATCCTCCTCCTTTTTATAAGTATTCCTTCTCAACTATATAGTTAAAAATGACGATTTATATCTTGTATTAATAAAAATAATGAATTTATATTCTGGGGAGGATGTGAAAAGTTCGTATTTGATAGTGTTATCGTTCCAAATAAACTGGTTTTTAAAGTTTACATTAAGAGGAAAATCCATCCTGCAGCTATTTTATTTTAGATGAATTGCAGATTCGTATTGAATAAAGTGATTTAAAGATTTTGAATATATGGAAGCGTGAGATACGGAAAACCATATATGAAAAATTAAAAGATCTAATGGTTATTATAAGCGCAGATTTATATAAAGAAGAAGGGATTTATATATTCTCATAACCGTTTTATTACGAATGAAACGGTTTGTAATGGTTTTCATGTAGACTATCCTTTGGTTCTCCAAATATTCTTATCGTTAATAAAGTTACCTTATGTTTCTAAGGAGTATTATTTTTAAAAATAATCATAATCAAATCTATATTTTTTCACAAAATACTCAGTTGTAAGAGCGAATGTAATTTATCTTTGACACCTAGATAAGTCTTCATATTTAAAATGAACGAGTCCTCTATACTAATCCTAATCTTTTGAATATTTTTATCTATATTATAAATTCAACTGAATTAAAGATATCAAAATTCCTTTAGATTCGTTTGATATTCTGTTTGCATTTATTTTAGTTTAAGAAGGAGATTCTACGATGTTTTAAATATAATTGTGGTAAAGGATTTTTGTTTTTTAGTTTATGGGAAATGTTATTTTTAACATAACAGATTTTATTGAAAACGTTTAATTCATTGGGTTTTATTAGCTAATTTTTATTTATTTTTTATAAAGAGATTTCGTTTTTTTAATAAAAGGGTTGCGTTGGTAATTTAAAAAGAGTATAGTGAGTGATATAGAAGAGGGTATACAAAAAGTGGATGAGTAGGAAAAATAATGAAACAAAACGATGGTCAAAAACCTGTTAAACATTTATTCATTAAATTCAATGACGTTAATGAAGGATTTCCTAAGGTTGTTAGTACAATCAGACAACATGAAATTACTGGTTTAAACAATAATGGGGAACTAATTTGGGGGCAATTTACAAGCCGAGATCAAGCAGGTATCTCATTGAAGCACAAGCAAGACATTGAACAACAATTAGCTAACAATATGACCACCAGAGTAATCTTCTATAGCCGTAAAGCTAAATTATTATACGAAGCTGAACTTGTGGGGATATATGATAGAGATTATGCTGGCGCTACTCAACCTGAATTTGTAAAATTAATCCCTGAGTATTATCGACATTTAGCAGGGGTTACTCATATCACAGCTAAAAATCCAATGATAATCTATTCGTATTTTCACATTAAAGGGTTAAGGCCTATTTCACTTAAAAATAATATCGAACATATTTATCATTATGATAAGCAAATACCTATTTTGAGTGTAAAAGGAATGCAGGCTTTACTTTATGTTTCTTTAAATGACCAATATGAAAGTTCAATTACTTCCATAAAAATTACTGATAATGATTTAGTGGTAGAAGGGAAAAAACTTGAGCTAAGTACAGATTCTGATATATCAGCTAATAAAATAATAAAGAGAGGATCATCTATTCGAAATCGATATGGTGTTAAGCGAGATTATGTCGCTGAAGCAGATGTTAAAGGGAGAATAGGTGACGCTGCTGAAGAATTAGTATTAAAATACGAAAAAGAAAGCCTTATCAATATGGGATTTCCATATTTGGCGGAAAAAGTACATCGCATATCCCAAATTGAAGGTGATGGTCTTGGATATGATATTCTATCTTATGAGACTGATGGGAAAGAGAAGTATATTGAAGTAAAAGGTACAATTAATGAAGCGAATATTCCATTTCCTATCTCGAGTAGCGAAGTGCAATTTTCAGAAGGAAAAACTGAGACATTTTATATTTATCGAGTATTTGGGTTGAAAACAGATAGACCACAACTAAAAATTTATCAAGGTAGTATTAGTACAAATTTTAATCTTGAGCCAATCAATTATTTAGCTGAATTGAAATAGTTTATTTGAGATTATTGGTAGCAAAAGAATACAATAATTATTCAGAATACATTGTTTGTAAAAATCTGATATCTGTTTACTTTAAAATAGACATGTTAATACTACTTTAAATTTAATTTTGATTATAAAAAAACATCCTTTCACCTTAATATTAAACTTAACTATTTTAAATTACCTCAATTAGATGCCCTCTTTTTGGGGGAATTGAAATAGTAAATATTTAATTAAACAGAAAGATCTATTAAGAGGTATATTAAAGAATTTTTAATTCTTGGTTTTATTTGTAAGGAAATGTTGAAGGTGTTAAAAAGTATAGAATTCAAGTATTGTATAATACCTATGATAAAATTTTTCTTTAATTTTTTACATAGGGAGTACTCAATAAATATTAAAACACTTTATTAGTGATTCTATGTCTCTAATTATAAGAAACTTAATTTTTGCCCTATTTATTTTATGGAAAAGGAAAGAAGGCATATTTATCATGTGTAAAAGACAGCATAACACGAGAGATTTTAGTCTATCATGTCTCCTCTTCTTTATAAATGGATATCGTCTATCAAACATTAGATAACTTGAAGGAGAGAATAGGAGAAGTCATTCATCCTGAAGCGCTTCTACATTCAGAACAAGGAATTCATTATACACACCCTGAATTTCAGAAACGTGTAAGAGAAATGGGGATCAGACAATCTATGTCGCGTAGGGGCAATTGTTTAGACAATGCACCAGTGGAATCCTTTTTTGGCCATATGAAAGATGAATTAGATTACAAAGAATGTCAAACCTTTGAATCCCTTGAGCGCAACATAAAGGCTTATATGGAGGAGTATAATTATAATCGTTATCAGTGGACCTTAAAAAAGATGGTTCCGATCGAATATCGGAACCATCTTTTAAGTGCTTGATTTTTTAGGTTTTTTTATTAAACTGTCCATTTTACAGGGTACAGTTCAAATATAATGGGTGCTTTTTAAAACAACTTTAATAAATTAATTAAAGTTTGAATGATTTATTTAGAGTGTGGTTAAATTTTTATTGGTAGTGATAAATCCAGCAACTCTTATTAAAAAATGCATCCGTATGAATATAAAAATTATTATCTTTAATTAGTGTATTTTCACTTGTGAAAATATTTTGCTATTAGTTGGAATAGTTGAGGAGTTTCTGCTTCGGCCGCTCTTTTTTTAGCTTCTTCTAAATAAATTTGAGCTAGTAGATATTTATTTCTACTATCATCAATAAAGTCGTAAATGAGCTGTTTCTCCTCGTAACCCCTCAGGTTTATAGGTTTAAATATTGAATTTTCTCCCTTAACAATAGATGCCTTCATTTTTAAATTAAATGCAAAATTTCCTATAGAATCTCTTTGTTCTAAGCTGCCATATCGGTTTATAGCTTCTGTTATGGCTAAATAAAGAATTTCTGGGTCAAGACAATCTTCAATTTCAGTAGGTGTGAACAAACCACTTGGTGTTAATCTCTGAAGTTCAATATTTTGGTTTCTATCAAATTGCATCCTTGCAACTCTTAATTTATTATTCACTTCGCAAGGGATGTTAATAGTCTTTAATATATCATCTGTATCTATTAAACATAATATCTTGCTGTTCAATGCTTTATTTTCATCTTTTTCCGCAAATGGAGTATATAAATAACGGTATAATTTTACGACATTTCCGCAACCACCTACAGCAAATATCTTTAAATTTTTAACCCCTTTTAGATAGTGTTCTAGATATAGTTTATCATCACTACCTTCACATATAATCCAATTTGTTCCATTAGCCCGCATTGAACTTAAAATTGAAGAAGTAAGTTCAAAGTAACTTTTTATTTGAATATCTTCTGGTAATGCCCCTCTCTTTTCGAAGAAATTATTTAAATCATAAGAATTAATTTTAACTCTTTTATCTTCGTTCTTTTCTATATATTGAACATTACCCGTATTTGTTATTGGAAGGGAACCATACCAATGAGTAGTTAATAATAATTGATTCTCATTTGAGAGTTTTTGGAGTCTCTCAAATTGACTGAATGCCCTTGATATATGTAATGAATTTTCAGGTTCGTCAATTGCTAAGATAATACTTTTATTATTCTTACTTTTATTTCCAATTAAAAATGCGGTTGCTACATCTATTAGAGCTATTCTTTGTTCACCAGAACTTAATTCATAAATTTCTTTCCTGTCCTTTTTTAACGTCCTGATTGAAAAATAAGCTTCTAATATTTTTTTTCTAACATCTATAGACGTTAAATTTTTTTTAAAACCACTTTCAACTTTAAATGCATAAGTATTATCGATTTCTCCTATAATGTCATTGATAGAATCCATATATTCATTAAGAGAGTGATTCAGAAAATCTATTACACTAATAGATTTTCTAACTTGTTCAAATTTCTTTTCATTCAGTATTGAATCAATTTGCTCTAGTATATCTGTACTCATCAGTTCTTGCATTTCTTTATTTTCAATTTTTAATATATCACTTGTTGTTGATTCGACAGGAATATATATATATGAATATAGACTCCGTATAATATCTAATAGTTCATGGAAGTTATAGTTCTTAAGTGCATCTGGAATATTCTTCATTATATCCTGTTCAAATGTTGAAAAATAAGGTTTACTTTTATCGTCATAGGTAATTCCAATAAGAAATAAATAGTATTCGTCTTTACTATACCTGTATTTTAATTCGTCTCTATACTGAAAGAAAGTTTTAAATTCCTTTGATTTGAGGTTAGGATTTATAGTTTCATTTGCTTCCCAAAAATACTCACTTAAAAATTCAATAAATTCTTTAGCTTTTTGGTTATCGACAATACTGTTAAGCTTTTCTTTTTCAATTAAAAATAAAGGCGCAACAAACGCTTCATCTCTTTTTCCAGTTTTATTTTTATTCCATGTCTTACCATTAAAAAAGGTATTTAACCCTTCCATGATTGAACTTTTCCCAACGGCATTATTCCCAACAAAAATTGAGTATTGATTTTTATAATCGTTACAAATTGGAATAAAGTATAATCCTTGATATATCTTGTAGTGTCTTAAAAAAATAGCTGAAATTATGATGAACACCTACCTATCTTATTTTTTATATTTTGATTATAGCATTTTTGTGATTTAATAAAATTATTTGTTAGGGTATATCCATAGAAATTAAATATAATTAAGGTGTAAATTTAGAATAAAGTTCGCTAATTTATAATGAAAATTTTAAATTTCTAAACAGTTAAATCCAAGCGTATTTATTTCCTGATTTTCTTATTTAGCAATCAGTTCAGATTGCGGAGGAATTACTATCTTAAAATAATAAAATAAGGATTACCAGCAATGCATAAGGAACATTATAAATTAAAAAATTTAAATGACTAGTAAGTGTAATTTATAAATATTGATAATTGGATTAATAAAATGTTAATATTTTGCTAAGGTTTACTTTTAATATCAAGTATTTTGTGGAGTAAGTATTGAATTAAAAGACTTTTTAGAGTTTAATGTATAATATTGAATTGAAAATATATCATATTATCCTAGTCTTCAAAGGAAGAAAATCCTAAAACTCAGGATAGAAGGACAAGGAACATTTAATACTTGTCAGGTGTATTATAAAAAATAATTAAAAGAGGGGGAGAAGAATGGAATTTTATCGTTGGCAGCCTAGAAGTGAAACTTCATGGGCGTGGAGAGTATTCAAAAAACATAATGATGAGTTTTATAAGATGTATACTACATTTTATAATTCTTATAATTATACATATAAAATGTTAGGGATTAATAATGCGGAGTGGGAGGATCAACCAGAAAAACATTTTAATTTCGAGCATGGCTGGGAAAAGAAAAGATTTACTGATATAAAGGATTGGTCTACATCTTTTAATGGTCTTGAAAATTGGACAAATCTGAATGCTCTGGTAGCTATTTCATCGAATCTTGAAACATATATTGCTACAATTGTGCCCTTAGCATTGGAATCAGATATTGGTGTATTATTTGGAACACCGAGACGAATTGATGGTATTGAAATTATAAAATTCGGAAATGAAAAACCCTCTAATTTTGATAAGCTAGTTGTTGGCTGTACTAAAGGAACGTGGGAGAGTAGGTTGAATACTTATGAAAGACTTTTTGGAACAGTACCGCAATATTTAAGAGATAACATAGGTGAATTAGAAAAAATTCGTAATATTAGAAATGAAGTTGCACATGCATTTGGAAGGGATATTGATGAATCAAGAAAAAATGGTGAGGTCACAACATTGCCAATTAAGAAGTTATCTCGCAGAAATTTTATAAAACTACAAACAGTAACATGGAGAACTGCTAAAGAAATTGATAATCATTTATATAGAGAACATATAGGAGACTATCAATCATTACTATTTTATCATAATATGTATTTGGGCCTAAACCACCAGGTACATCCTAGCCAACGGGCAATGCAATTTAAAAAGAAAATTGGTCAACATGGTGATATTCCGGCATCAAAGAAATATTGTAAAGAATTAGTGGAGTACTACGAAAGTTTATAAAAGAATTAATAATATGCTCACTTTTTTAGGGTGAGTTTAATAGCGGTTTGTGCAATATAAATATGGTTAATCAAACTCAAAAGCTTTTATGCCTTTGAGTTTTGTTATTTCTACAGTATATTTTTTCTTTTAATGAGGGAACCTTCTTTACTGGGTTACTTTTTCAATTGTAGGCATACCAGCAATTGGTGGAAGAGATTTAGTCCATGAAGCTGCATATACGTTTAATTTTTCACCTAATTTGTAGTCTTTTCCATTTGAAGCCGGAACCCTTAAAACTTTATTCTGGGAAAATAACCCCCACCAATTATTTTGATAAGCAAGTGCTTCATCCTTTGTAGAAGTAGCAGCAACTACTAAATAATTGTTATCTACTGAAATAACATATCCAGTAAAAGGATCATGTTCTTGTTTTTGAATAGAATGAATAGGAGTAGAGATTACAGATGACTTACTAGAATCTGCAAAGGCTGGTGTTACTCAAAAAGTAAATCCACCTCCTAATTTTAACATTGTTACGGTTGTTACTACTTTTTTTGTTAAACATTATATATATCCCCCCTTATAAATTATCCCTACACTATCCACGTCCTATATTTCAACATTAAGATTTTTAACAATTAAGTCGCAATAATCCAACAAATACCATATTGTATATTAATGGAAGTTTATTTGTGTTGTGATTCACTAGATAAACTATTATTGTTCTTTTCATCTCTTGATGAATGTATATCCTTTCTTAATTTTAAATATGTTTGATTTTATTGGTGAGAGGGAAGATTAGTATCTATAACTGGAACAAGGTAAGTCTGCTACAGTAGAAATAGGGATTCGCAGTTTCATTTAATTATTCTATTTACACCTTTTAACCTAAATAGACAAGCCAACTTGTTATGGATTTAATTGTCCACATTTTTTACTGATTTTACAAAAGAAATAAAAAAGCTCAAACCATTGATATAATTGAGTTTGAGCTTAACTAAAATATATGTCTCCGGAGAGGATTTAACTCAAGACTTATCCTCTGTCAGTTGTAGGTATTTTTGGTATACTAATCTTCTTTTTGTACTATAAACTCCCAAAATCTTTTTAATTCCTTACGTTTTTGTGGAGGGGCGTTTATAATAGCTTCAAATCACTTTTCTAATTCTGTATTGGTTCCCTTGATATTATCTTTTGTAATGAATCCTATTTCTTTTAATAAAGATTTAGTACTTATATTCAGGGCATTTGATATCTTTTCTATTACTAAGAGTGTTGGTTCTACAGGTTTCCCAGTTCTGGAATCTACGCCTTTTTCATTCTGGTTTTCATAATTTGAGTGCTATAGTCTTAACTTTGTATAACAAACCATATTATTATAAAATATGAAATATAAAATAAAGAAACAATTTATAAGAAAGAATCATGTCAAAGAGGAAAAGGTGTACAAATATGAAGAAATTCGATTTAAACATTGAAAAAGTTTTGGAACATTGGACTGTAGCACATGCATTAAGGGAAATCATCGCGAATGCATTGGATGAATCTATTTTAAGTGAAACAAAAGAGCCGATCATATGGAAAGATGATAATGGAAAATGGCATATTAAAGATTACGGAAGAGGACTGAAACATAATCACTTAACGCAAAATGAAAATAAAGAAAAATTGATACATGTCGAAAAAGTAATTGGAAAATTTGGAGTCGGATTGAAAGACGCTTTGGCAACTTTTGATAGAAGAAACATACATGTATTAATAAAATCTAAGCATAATGATATTACAATTAAAAAGTTATCGAAAGAAGGATTTGCAGATATTACGACATTGCATGCAATCGTTCAAGAACCTTCAGATCGCAATATGGTTGGGACCGAATTTATTTTAGAAGGGCTGCAAGATTCAGATATTGAAAAAGCAAAAGACTTTTTCTTATTATATTCAGGAGAACAAGTGATTGAAGAAACAAAATATGGCGCTTTACTTGAAAAAGTGGATAACAAGGAATCTCGCATTTATGTGAATGGGCTTTGCGTAGCTGAGGAAGAAAATTTGCTCTTTTCCTACAATATTACCTCACCAACTAAAAAACTTTTAAAATCGTTAAACAGAGAAAGAACAAATGTAGGAAGAAGTGCGTATTCGGATCGAATGAAATCGATCTTACTGGCATGTACTGGATCTGTATTTGCAGAAAAATTGGTTAGTGATCTTGAAAAAATTCAAAAAGGTAACTCTCATGATGAGCTACAATGGATAGATGTGCAACTGCACGCATGTAAGATTTTAAACTCGAAAGAAAAAATATTGTTTTTAACCTCGGATGACTTAATCGGGGGCAGTAAATATATCAATTACGCGAAAGATGAAGGGCATAGAATTGTTACCATACCAGAAACGCTTGCACTCAAATTATCTAAAACAAAAGACATTTCTGGAAATGAAATCGTGAATTTGGATTACTATTCAGTGCATTGGAATGATAGTTTTGAATTTAAATTTGTAGATGAAAAAGAATTAAGTAAAAAAGAAAAGGAAATTTATGAGTTAAAACATGTGATTCAAGGATGGTTTCCGAAAAATATAAAACCTGTAAAGGCAATCAAGATTTCTGAAACCATGAGACCTGATGGCTTTACTGGATCAGATGCGCTAGGATTATGGGATAAATCGGACCGTACGATTATTATAAAAAGAAGCCAATTGAAAAGTGTTGAAGCATATGCTGGAACTTTAATTCATGAGTTTGTTCATGCTTATACAGATGCAGATGATGAAACAATAGAATTTGAAAGCGGATTAACAGATATGTTAGGTAAAATAGCGACAATGGTCATAACGAGTAAAGAAAAAGATACATGGTTCAAACGAGTGTTCAAGTTTTAGTAAGCATGTCTCTTGCTACTTCCTAACGTTAAAGCGGGGAGTTTCTAGCGATTAATGATAAAAAACGGTAAAGAGTGTTCTTTACCGTTTTTAAACCGATTTATTTCTCTCTAGTTTTATCGAATTAGAATAAATCTTCTATTTTACAATCAAAGTAAAGTTTTCCCCACGTTATTTGAACTACTTAACTTTGAAAGGTGGTCTCTTTTTTGTATTTTTACTTTTGCTTTTGTTTCAATTCAAATGCTTTTGATCGACGGTCTCTCATGGCGATAATGATATTTTGGTTCACGTTTATTTTTTCGGTGCGTAAACGCTCAATACACTCGTCTATGATAGCAATTTCGTTATCATAATCTTTCAATTTCCGAAACGTCATAGTATATGACGTGTATAGCGCAGGTGCATTGTAGCCGTTGTATCTTGCTTTATCGAACAACTCAATAGCCTTTTCTAAGTTGCCCGCCTTACGTTCTTTATCTCCTTTTTCCCAGTATGGCATACCCTCGTCGAAACCTCGGTCCCAGTTGTGTAGATTTTTTATTTCAGATAAAGGTACTCGTGAGTGAACAGGGTTAATAGAAGAAGGTTCACTCTCTTTTGCTACAACTTCGCCGTATTGTTCTTTTAGAAACTTCCAAACATCAATCAGATGATAGGTAGGTACGTTTCTACCTAATTTCTCTAAGGCTTGTTGTTGGTCTATCTCATAGTTTTGGACTTCATCGTCGCCTAAATATATCCATGCACTAACGGACTTAGCATATTTGCTCTTTAGTATTTTTTTACCGTTTTCTGTTAGTAGAGCATTCACTTCATCTAGATACTTCTCTAGGTTTTCGCCGTAGATTATGCTGATTTCATCTCGCATATTGCGTGTGATGAATACAACAGCTTTCAAATTTTTCTCTTCTACTTTGTCAAACGTTCTAGACTTTTGTCCGAAGTAATGCTCATCAATTTCATTTGCAAACAACACAGGAGCAGTTTCAAATTTTAATTCGGGTGTGTTAGGACTGCGAGAATAACCATTATCACGATTAACAAACAAAGGGGTTATCCGGTTTGTTAATCTATTGTTTGTTTCGTTTAACACTCTAGCCATGTCTTTACTTTCAAGCTCAATAGCTTCGTCCTCTGTTAATCCAGTTGCAATGAAACAAGAGTCAGTTTCGTATTGTTCGCGAATTTTTTCAGCTTCATAAGCTCTTGCATGATATTCTTTATAACGATTTCCTCGTCCTTTGCCCACGTAAAAAATTTCGCCAGTTTTTTTTATGAACCATTCATATACATAAAAATCATTCGTGGTACGTCCAGTAGATACGCCAACAGGAGAAGAAATTGTAATATTTCCGTCTTCGTAGTTTGGTGTGAGGTTGATAGAAATACCTCTTCCAATACTTTTGTTTTCACTTTCTTTCAGTTCATCTTTCTTTGTTTTTTCAATCATCTTTCTCATTTCTCCGAAAGAGTTTTTATTTTCTTCTTGTTCATTTTTCTTTTTGTTCCTGAAAAATTTATCGAATAATCCCATAGGTGAACCTCCCCCTTTATTTTTATGATATTCGAATATGATATTTAAAACTATACCGTTCTTTTTGTTCTATTTCGCGGAACGTTCAATCTCAATTCTTATTCGCGTGATTTAGTGTCTTTTTATCTAGTCCTGGGTATCAAGTGGATAGCCGATATAAGCATTGTGGTAAATGGGGTATTTGCGGTAAAAAATTGAAACAAACTACTTCAATATTAGTAAGGATGGTAAATATGAAAATATTCATCTATAGGTAATTTTTTTAAATCTGCAGTGTAGAACAGAAATCCATTATTTTTTACTGCTTCAAAAAAACGATAAGGGAATTAATGTCTGGATATTTTTTCGTCTTCATTCCATTGCCTAGTACATCTTAAAAAAGAAAACTATATTTTAACAATCACCCTATATGAAGTTACGAAAATTAAGAAGTCATTATATTTAATGGTTGATTAGTAAATTTAATTGATTATAGATTTTCACGTATCGATTAACAATCAGAATTGTTTGTTCTGGAGATCCGTAAAAAACATTATTACTTCCATACTTCTTACTCAGGGAATAAAGAATTTCTTGCATATTTTACTTTAAATTACTTTGATTATTTAATTATTTAATTTTCAGTTATTTGGAAAATAAATAACTTGCGAAAACAGGCTTAATCTTATACGTTTACATTAAATTGGTAATATTTACCTCGCTTGGTGTAACCCGAAAAAGGGGAAAATATCGTCATCTTACTAACAGGTGATGTCATGTATTCAAAAATGCTGAAAGTTATTGTCGATATAACAAAGAAAAAGACGAAAAAGACAAAGCATTCCGTAAAGGCTTTGGAACTATCCGTAAAGAATTCTTATTATAATGAGAAGGAATATCAAGAGGCAGGAGGGTACCGCCGTTTCTATGAATCCCTCCTACAAATAGAGGAAGAGGGATTGGTCCAACGGGTTAAATCATCCAGATTAAACAATCTTGCCCCGGTACTACACGAACAATACTGGTTATTTGGTAGGAAACAAAAACAGAGATGGAACGATAGCATGATTTTAATGCTATTGGATGAACTGAATGTGAGGAAATACCGCTCACTATCTTTTCTTCAAACGGAAGATAACTTATCTAAACTATTAGCCCTATATCATTTTATGAAAACGAAAGATGAGTATAATTGGATAAATAGAGAAGAGCGGTCACTGATGCTTTTTGGTGACGAAAAATTTTTGAGCTCAAATAAGGGGAAGTTATTTTTAAAACGTATTGACCTAACCCTTCATGATTTGAAAATAGAGGAGAAACAAAATGAATTTGAATATTGGATATCTGCCGATTTCGATAAGATGTCCAACATTCATGTGTTGATTATTGAGGGTAAAGCGACGTATCGCACTTTAAAAAAACAATTAGCTAAGAACGAATGGATTTTTGAAAAACGACCGGGTTTATTGATTTTTGGTCAAGGCAATGGGATTGTTTCTACCTTTCCATACATCGAGAGGCTGTTGCGAGAAAAGAATTCTACCATTAGCTACGCTGGAGATATTGACCCTTCTGGCCTAAGCATTTATTACACTTTAGTCCACCGATTTCCTGATTATCACATACAATTAGCTGAAGATATCTATGACTTTATGATGATGAAACAACAATATTACCCACAACAAACCAGTCAAGTCTTGGCGAGCGGGGCTGAACAATATTTCAAAACTCATTTTCCACATCTTTATCATCAAATTGAACCTCTTTTTACAGAGGGCTTGCGAATACCGCAAGAAGTGATAAATTTTGACACTATATAAAAGTTGGAGGTTAAATTGTGGAGGTAGATTACAATAATATTGAAAGTCGTGGAAAACGATTAAATCCCATATGGAGTTTAGGGACAGGGATGGAAGTCGGTGAATTGTCACCGTATATACGGCACATTTGTCTCGACATTTTATTAGAGATTTTTAAACGTGAAGTACGAACAGATGAGAGAAGGACAATACCCGAATTAGAGCATCTAACCAAACAAGTCCTGACCAAATATAATTTTCAAGCGAGTAAGGGAAGAAGTGAGCGCATTGTTGAAGGGCTTATCTGGAGTGGGGACCCACGCTACTTGAATGCTTTTAAAGCCCCTTATTTCAACGAAAAAAAACAACAATGGGAAGAACATTCCTTTCGATTTTTAGAGGATGAACTTGAAAGTAGCAACTTGGAAGAACAAATCTATGTCTATAAATTAACAGAAGAATCATATGAAATTATCTTTATGAGTCATGAAATTCTAGATGAATTAGATATTGATATTCAATCCTGGGTGGCATTGCAATTAATAAAGAGCGGGAATTATCGGGATGCACTGGATAGATTACAGAGGTTAATTATAAGGGTTCGAAAATTAATCAAAAAAGAAAGCATATTTTCTATTGAGATTAAACGGAACCCTAAAATTATCAATAGTTACACTCGTCTCACCGGTCAGGACCATAAGAGGAATGTCGAAACTCAATTTGCTGAAGAAAAAGAGCGGTATATGGAAATGGAACGGTTGTTAATTAAAATTAATGATGTGCCTGATTTAGAAGTAGAGGTCACAGCACTTCTTGAGAAAATCAATGAAACAAGAGAACTTCATGATAACCTTGCGCAACTGGTCATTGAAAATATTAAAACGGAAATCACAATTCGAAAAAATCATTTCCATCTGCTTTGGAAAAAACCTCGTATTTCCTTTAAAGAATCCATCTGGGAGGATTTAATCCTTCAAAAAGGTTTTGCAGACCCAGATGACATGTTTAAACTACTCTCCATGTTATTTTCACCTAAGAAACCATTGATTTACCCTTTAGATTGGTCGATTGACCAAGATGTGACGATGCCTGCCATCAATATAGATGGCGATGACGATGATGGTTCTTCGGATGACGACGATGGATTCATTATTCCTCCTACTGATTGGAAACCGTTGGTGGAGCTATGGAAACCTGTTTTTTATGAATTGTTAAAAAAAGGGACCATTCATCTTCATTCCGTTTTTGATAGTGTTGAAACCAAGAGCGTTTGGTTAAACAATAAGTATGCCATTGAGCTATGGAATCAATTTGTGAATAACTCGCTTTTCGTTACCAAGCAGGACCTTCTAAATTCTAGTGATCAGCGAGTTCGCCTTTTAAAAGAGCTCATACATGAGGATGAAACCTTTGAAGAATTATTAAACCAGTACATTGTAACGGAATTCGTAGAAGGTGAACATGTTTCATTTACATTGGATGACCGTAGGGGATTAATCATAACCGATTACCAGCTGCACTTAAAGGAGGGTGTCAAAAATCATGCTTAACATGGAAAGTGTGGAAGTCGCCAATGAGATTTACAGTGCTTTGTTGGAAAAACGTGCCCTGAAGGATGAAGATGCATTGGTTTTTAAATATAAACAAAATGAATCAGCACGACTTATTCTTAAAAATCGCTGCAAAGTAGAAGGAACTGAGATACTACTGGGCAAAGAGTATCTCCACTTGGTTACCAAAGACGGTTCGTTATATTCCTCTGCGTTTTCACAAATGAAAGAAAAATACTATGTGATAGAAAATAAGAGGATTTTACATTTAATTGGTTTACTACACTTCGTCTTTTTCTCCGAAGCTAGTATCGAAATTTCCACTAGTCAAATAGAATGGCTTCAAAACGGTGTTTCGTACTATAAACTTATCGAACAGGCTGACAAAGTTTTCAAACAGTTCTATGATATGCAGGTAAAAAGCAATGGTGAGTTTTCAAAAAAATTCTCTATTGCCATTGACGAAATATATCATATGTGGAAAGACCTTGACATTGATTATCCTTTACGCCAGCGTGTGACCATGAATCGTAAAACGAAATTTGGATTGATCCATACAGCTATGAAAATATTAGAAGATGACGGATTAGTTTTTATCAAAATCTTCAAGAAAAACGCCGAAGCGGTACCAACTCGTATTTTCAATGAGCGTTTGGACTTGCAATTTAATAACAATGTGAAGTTTCATGAAATTAAAAACTTGATAAATCAAATTAAAGATGATGAGAGGAAAGATGAATAGATGGATTCCTTGATAAAGCAAATACGAATCGCGGGTCTGAAATACGCCAAGATGCAAAAACAATATAAAGATACGTTGCTCCCTTTTCACCGTGATGGGGAACCGGTAAATACGTTGATTACACTAGTTAATATGGGCGGGAAAGGCGTTTTGCTACAAGCCATCTTTCAATTGCTAGACCCTCTCATTCGTTGGGGAAAAGAAGAGAAGATGGTGGACAGCTTCTTTTTTAATGACAAGCGTAAATTTGTTCCTTATTCCTTTCACGTACTCATCGAATGGCTAGTCGGTTGGGAACCCCATACGAAGATTATGACAGGAATCGCGGTATCCGCCAAACCAAAGATTAGCAACAAAAGAGATGCTTCACCTATTGAACCGGAATATCTCTTATATATTGTGGAGCAGAACGAACAGACTCCCTTTGATATCGCCTCTATTCCGGTATGGAATGAGGATACTCAAATCGCCTTATCGATTGATGATTTAAAGAATTACTTAAAAAAACATGATGACCATGTGAAAATCTTTAATCGAAATCAAAAACGAGAGTATTTTTCCACTCTCAAAAACTACGGGATTGACCCGAATGAATGGCGTGTATTGAAGAGTATCAATAAAGATGAAGGGGATGTCTCTGCTTTTTTTGCTAGAGCAAATGATAACCATAGTCTCATGTCTAATCTCATCATCCCGACACTTGATAAACAAATTGAGCCGGACTATAAGAAAAGCTATGTAGAATCCAAAAGCTTAGCTGAAACTTTCAAGGATGTAGCGATAGCCAATCAAGAAATGCCAAAACTGTTGGAACGGGAACTTACGTACAAAATTATGATGGACGAACTAACACCGGTGGCTGTCTATTTAAAAAAATGCGCTGAGTTAGAAAAAAACCTGCTAGAACATCGTAAAAACGGGTATATCATCAAGGAGTTTATGAAAGGTCAAGTTCAAATCAAAGTCGAAACCGACAAGGCGATTGCAAAAAAACTTGAGGGTATCGACAACCAGCTGCAAGAACTAAAGTGGGAATCGGCAAATCTTGGCTATGCAAATGCGTTCCAAAAAGTATCCGGTTTAGAACAAGAGATTAATTCACTATCAGTCAAGTATGAAGAAGTAATGGGTCTTCTAACCAAGGAAGAAGGTCTCTTTAATGAATATACCGTTAAATTACGTTTATTCGAACACGCCAAATTAAACAAAAATCGAGATAACAAACGCCAACAATATAACGAGTTGAAAAATCTGCTTGAAATAGATGACTTAGAAAATGAAATGAAAAAATTTAAAGGGAAATTAAAAAATAATTGGGATCTTATTCAAGGGGCGTGGTCTTCTATTAAGCAACAACATCTTGATTATATGAAACTATGCGATGAAGAAATTAAAAAAGACAAGCTGTTGCTTGAAAATATCGAAGATTCCATTAAAGGGTTGGAAACAAAAATCATTCAAATCAATACACTCTTGGAAGTACATGAAAAGAAAAAAGAGGAGCTTCAAGGTCTCATCGGCGAAATGGTTGCCGATGACCCCCATTCTCTTCTTGATAATTTGAATTTAAAAAAACAATCACTTCAAGAGAATTATGACGTCTTAATTACAGAACAAAATAATTTGCAGACAGAGAAAAACGGACTTCTGCTTAAGAAAGGTAAAAGTTCCGCAATGGTTTCTTCCCTGAATAAAAAAACTAAGGACTTAAACCGGGACATTCAATTAAAAAGCCAGAAGGAGAACGCTTTAATTGAAGAGATATCGGATATCACCAATGAACGGGTAGAAACATACTCAAAAGAAGTTATGGGTACTTCCATAAAAATATTAGAGAAATTATGTACGTTAACGGAAAATACCATTGACTCCAAATCAAAGGAACGATGGTCATTGGAATCCCAATATGATTTACTAAAAGATTCGGATTATTGGATACCGAATAAAGATATCGTTTTGGTAAAAGAACAGATTTCTTCCCAAGGTATCACCTGTGAATTGGCCATGGAGATTTTATATCAAATGTTGGATAACCTTGGTGAAGCATTGACGAAAATAGAAATCGAAAAATACCCTTTATTCCCGTATGGTGTAGTGGTTCATTCAGAGGATTTAGAGGATATTGATTTCTCGTTCCTCGAAAAACAATATTATCAATCTCCTGTTCCCATCTTTGTTCGTGGGGATATGAGAAACCATGGAGCTGACATGAAGCAGGAACATGAACGTCTCTATCCGTTCCAACAGGGATCATTTGTCGCCATTGATGGGTGGCTACATCAGGCTCTTGATTTGTATTCCTTCAGAGAGAAGAAAATCGAGTTAGATAAAAAAGTGGATGATTACGCTTATTTGGTCGACCATCAAAAAGAGTATGTAGCACGTTTGAAGACATTGATTGGAAAATGCAAACTATCACTAAGTGAACCGGACTCTCACCTTCTTCTTTTAGATCGTAATGGACTAGCTGAGGACCTGCAAGTACACACCAGTTTGTTACAAACGATTAGTGATCGGTTGCCGGAAATAGATATGGAGACAAAAGAAAATGCGGCTCAATTAGAAAAAATAAAAAATGACCTAAGTTTGGTAAAGGACGACATCAAAGTCGTCACTTCTTGGATAGAGGAAATGAAGGGAAATAAGCTACTGATAAAAGAAAAGACCGGAATTTACAACCAAATTAAAAGTTTCAAAGAGCAATATGAGTCGATGGGGCGTGTGATTCGGAATAACGATTTTAAAGCTGCAAGTTACCGTGAGGATTATAAAGAGTGGAAAGGGGAAGCAGAAGAACAATTTAAACTCCTGGTGCATATTTTTCCTTGGATAGAAAATCCACTGAATAAAAACAGCGATTTCTCAGTCGAGAAAAAAGATGTACAAATCCCTACCTATCGAACAGAGGAAATTGACTTGCTGAGAAATGAAATCTTTAAGTACAACAGTTTAAATAATGAAATTGAGAAAAAGAATTTTGACCTACAAGCTATTTCCAATGATATTCGCCACTTGGATGAAAAGATTCTTGATATTCAGACAAAACTTGATGAACTTGATAAAAACTGGAGGACTTTAACCGTACCAAAGGAATCAAAAAACGTGATAGCACAGTCCATTCGAATTCATGAAAAGAATGCTACCGAGTTTAAAGAAAGAGCAGACAACTTAAAGATGGGATTTACTAAAAAACAGGGTACTAAAGAACTAGCTGATGAGTTTTTACAAAGTGAAAAAACAAATGTCATGAAAATCAATCCGACTAAGGAGCCGGAAAATTGGTCTGAGATAGATTTGGATGAAAAAGATAAAGAAATCAAAAGAAATCGTCAGCAAGTCCTTGCCTTGAAAAGGAAAACCGAAGATGCTCGAAAAATCAATCAGGGAGCAATGAATACATTAAATATCAATATTACACAACTAGAGGACATGGATTTAGAAAAGACCAACATCAAAGATTTTAATGACATCGAATGGCTACAGGGAATCAAGGAGAACTACCAGCAGAAAACTTCTTCTTGGACCAAGGAATTCACTTATATGAACAAACAATTGCAGAAATCTGGAGTGGAGTTTAAAGCGAAGTATGATGAATATCGCAGAGCCATCGCCCAAACAAAGGATATGGATAGGGAGATTGTCTCGAGAGTAGATGCCTATTTCGATGACATCAATTCACAAGATTATCTGCTACGGCACGAAGGGGTCAACAGCATACTTGAATCATTTGAGGTGGAACTACAAAAAATTCGCGAGAATAAGAATGAAGGTCTCGCTGTATTAAAACAGTGGACAGATAGAGCAACCTATCGAGTAAATCTTATCGTGAAGAAAATGAAACAAATGGTTCATAAAATGAAAATAAAAAACTATCAAGATCACTCTTTTCCACTAGTTAAATATTCAAATCATTACAAGTTTAATGAAAGTTTGGAACAGTACAATAGTATCCTAACGGATTTCTTTATTAAAGTTTTAGACGAGCTTCAGAATGACTATGAAGACATCAATGATATTCCTATCTTTGACATCGAAAAACGAATTGAAGTCAGTATATTGGTGCTAAAGGTCTTAGGAAATCAGTATCCCACGCTGTTTATTTACAATCCTGGTGGCAAAAATCACTTGCTATACGAGAAGCCAAGAGACTCTTATTATTCTGAATGGGAAACCATTATGCACGGTGATTATGCTGAGGCTTCCGGCAGTGGTGGTCAAAAATTGATGACCCAGATGATTATCATGGCAATGTTGATGAAGAGTAATAAAAAAGGCTGGTCTGTTTTAATATCGGACAATCCTTTCAGTAAAATGGTATCGGAACATGTCATTACACCAATTTTTGCTTTATGTGAGTTGCTAAAAATACAATGGATTGTGGTATCTCCTCCTGAACTGACATCGACGTTTGAATTGACAAGAAGATTCCCAGTCATTCATCGTTTGTCCTTTACACGAGATAAAGGGAAGGACTTTATACAAGATGATATTCAAATGAATACCCGTATCTATATAGATAAAGACAACATACTAAATGAAAAACGTGCAGTGTCTGAATAATTACCTAATTTAAATAAAAGTCAATGTCTAAGTAAACAGTGCTGTTCTTATATTAAACAGTGCTGTTTTTCTTATGTTATTGTTCTATTTAGAGGTTTATGCTCTGTAGTAACAAGTCACAGAATTGAAGGAGTTTTTAAGATATAACACGTATTCATACATGAGTGTATATAATTTAATCCGTTTTGAATAAGCACTTGGTTTGTAGGGTTATATAAAATATTGCTGACTATATTTTCAGCTGTCGCTCTATCTGTAAAGGTGGATGCACCTGTTAGCCTAGTATTGGTTTCCATTCTTTGCAATAGCTCTTCGTCCGTTTTCCTACATGTCTTTCTAGTAAATGCTCACTCCAAGCTTCATGAGCCTCAGTCCTCCTTCTGGGGCAAGTGAACTGCTATCACCAGGTTTTACAGTGGTATTTTTATTTAGCAAACGAGTAGGTTGAAAGTTTTTCTTCAGCTGCTCTAAACATAGCACTATCAAATGCAGATCTACCACCATTACCGCCTGTGAAAGCCAAATTATCGCCTTTATTAAATAATTGTTCAGCTTTCGAGATACCATGAGAGAATTTAGCCCCTTGTGCAAGCTTTGCAGCCTTACTGCTCCCTTTATCCCTAATCCAATTTGGATTCAAGCATAAGATCCCCAGCTTGCACGGGTCTCTGCATCACCATTTATCACATCTTTATTAAAAGAGTCGGATAATGCATTCCACATAGCAGGTAAAGCTTCATCTAAATGGGTGACAGTGTAGCCCATGCCTTTCCAAGTTTCCCAGTCACCTAATGCTTTTTACCGTCGATTGTATCTCCAACAGCATCTCCCGCATCATCTACTATACCATCCCAATACTTTTTCTAAGAAAGATTTTTCAGGTGCTTTACTAGACTTAGTTGTTTTGTGGGATGTTACATCTTCACTATCTGCAACGCGGGATTTCTCAGCAATTCTCTTTAATTCTTCTTCGACATGCACAAGTGCATTAATAGCTGTGAATGCGGAGGGTTTCGCATTGTTAAACATTTGAACGGAATTTTGATTTGAGGCACCTGTCCATTGAAAACACAGGTAATCAATTTGATTGCATAAGTTATTATGTATAGATTCTACTGCCTGATTTGTATCGTTTGCCCGTTTTGCAACTCGTTCCAATTCTTCAGGCATTACTTTTATTTGAACCATTTTTTTCCTCCCTTTCTCGATTAAAATTATGAAGTAAGGAAGGGGAAATGTAAATACTTAATATTAAGAAAAATTAGCTGTAGTATATGAAATAATTATGGATGAATCCAGTGTAAATGTGAAGTGGATATAGAGTTTTTATGAGCATGAAAAGTAGCAGTTTCAATTGAAACTACTACTTTTCATTTTTCTTTCACTTTTATAGGAGAGGGGAGGGGAATGAGCTAAGATAAAGTTGTTTTAGTACATTTGTTTTATTCTAAAATATGTTTGAACGAAGGGGATAATTTGCTAAATACAAATTTTGTTCATTTCCTCTTTGATTCATATTTACTTAATAAGAGAAGATCGTTTATACGTTTTTTCATTGTCAAAAATCATTAATTTGATTGAATTTATCATAGTAATGATTGTAATTTATTGTTTTAGAGAGGTTTGAATTCGAAATTTTCCCTTATCGAGGTGGTACAACGGATTTCTAAATGCATTAAAATCCTATTATACAAGGATTAAATAAAGTAAAATACTAATGCCATATTCATGTATATTGCTGTATGAGATTTACTGTTGTTTGGTATTAAATCCCTGTTCTTAATTCTATTTATAACGTTTTTCTTCAATAAATGGTAGTGTATATTTAATAATTTATTATGGATATCTACTAGCTTTTAATCTATTAACATAATTTATAAAGTAAAACCTTTTGTTTCTTTAAATACAATATCCCTAGTTAATTTTCCCAAAACACTCTTTCTGTCATCTTCAACTGATGGCATTATTGCAATTTTAAGTTCTTCTTCACTCTGAAAAAAATTATTAAATGATTTTAATAGTTGTATCCTATATGTGTGATTATATATATAGGATTTTCTAATCGAATCCTGTATATAATTTTTGTGATAAGCATTGTAGATTTCTTCAATATTAAATAACTCTATGTTGCCTTTAATTTTTCTTGCTATATCTTTAGGTGCAGTAGAATAATCTACTTTAATATTAAAATCTTCATTCATACCTAAAAACATTGAAACATAATCTATCTCATTTTTATGTTCTTTTTTAAGGTCTATAACAGTTATTGGAGATATCTCTTCTTCTTGGCTATGAATTACCTCTCTCTTAAATGTAATATATTCAATAATATTTTCTTCAAAGGGTGTATAATTGTTTTTTATATTTGCTTCCTTGCTACCTTTAAAATCTGAATTACATACCTTGCAACTCGGTATTAAATTATAAATAGAAATAGAAAATATAGGGTATTTAGCTTTATCAATAAAGTGGTCTAATGTACCACGAGTTTGTCCATTGTCAGATTGATAGATAAATATAAATTGTGTAGCACAATAGGGACAGATATTTATATCCAATGCTTTTTGATATAAATAAGCATTCCATCCTACTGATTGGTAAAAATATTTATATTCTTTGTGAAAAATTTCAAAATCTGCAACGAGTTTCTGTCGAGTATTAGGATTAGGGATAGAGTTTATTAAATAACTGTAAACCTTTTTTAATTGCGTTAGTGTTTGGATATCACCTAAAATTATGTCTTTAAAATTATTTAATATAAATTTATAAACATTTTTAGCATATCTATCATACTCATTTTGATACGCTTTGAACACCTTTTGGTAAATTCTATTTTCATTTTTACTATTTGCTCCAAATACAAATTCTTCATGTTTAGCTAATATTTCATCGCTTATTTTTAATTGAATCAATTCAAATCACTTCTTTGCTTTAAAATATCCAATTCTTTTTCTAAATATTTTATTCTTTTTTCTATTTCATCATCAGATGCTAACTGTAATTTTTCATTATAAATTTGTAATAATTTATTTTTAATAAAGGGATCACCAATTAAATCAATAAAGGTTTTTAAATTAGATTTATTTTTTAAAACATCATCTGGAGTAGTATTCATTAAATCTTTAATGAAACTATTAATTTTATTTTTGGCGAATTTCCCCATTAAACCATCGTTAATAAAAAATGAATTAGTTAATAATTCATTTATATTAGCACCAAAAGTTCTAGGACTTCCCTCAATTTCGTTACTGAGTGTTAGGGGTTTTGAAAAGTTGGATAAAAATGTAACATTGGTATTTGGAAAATCAGATAATACGAATGGTGAATGAGTAGTTAAAATGACTTGAACATTCCCTTTAAATAATATTTCAATAAGTTTTAAAAAATAATATAACCAATCTTTTTGCCACTGCGGATGGAAATATAAGTCACATTCATCAATTAGTAATAGATATTCAAACTCTTTTAATGATACATTTTCTTTTTGGGGGAGAAATTCTTCATCTATTAAGTCTTGTTGGATTTCATATAGAGAATTGTAAAATCTCCCAAATAAATTTAATAAACTTAATTGCCCACTACTCATTTCTGACCAATAAAAACTTAAAATGTTTGTAGAATAAAATCTATTTTTATAAAAATTTATGAATGTATTACTTTCCGTTGAATTTGAATCGAGGTAATCACCCATTTCATCAGATCTAATATTTAATTCAATTAAATAATTTAACATACTTTGATAGTCATTGTAGATATTATTTAGTTCTGTTTTGATAACTTTTAATATATTTTTATTAGATTCATATATTTTTACTTCTTTAACCAGATTCTTATGAATCATTTTAAAAAAGTTATTTTCTGTTTTAGCGTTATGATGTGTATCAATTAAAATATCCGGATCTAACCTGTGTTTTTTTAAAAGGTATCCAATTTTAAGGCAAAAGCTTTGAATAAGTAATGTAATAAGTTCTTCTTTAAAATCTCCTTTTATACTAATGTTAAAATGTACACCTGAAACATTTTCATTCTCAAATTCTTTAATGAAATGTTCTAATTCAAATGCTAAGTTTTCAATCTCAGATTCTAAAGAATGAGTTCTTAAATATATTTTTGGTGGTATTTTCACTAATTTCTCCATTTCTAAAATGGATTTATATTCATTTACAAAAAATATCTGACTACTAAAATCTTGATATAATAAATCCTCAGGTTTCCTATAACTCTTTAGTAATGAATTGGTTGAAATATTTCTAAATCTTGGGAAATCTGAAAATCTATTATTTCCATAACTTCTGCGAAACTCTTCGTCATAATCAAAATATCTTACATCAAATACATTAGAAAAAAATATAGTTACTTGTTTTTCAAATAGCGTATCTAAAGAATCATTATTTATTATTCTATATTCAAGATTTTCATCAGTTATTTCAATATGATTTATCTCAAAATTACTATCGATAATAATTTTTCCTTGACTTTCAAAAATGAAAATATAATCACTAAAAAACATTCCTTGTTCAATATATTCTACAATCATATCTAAAATGGTGGATTTACCAGTACCATTTTCTCCAACAACAGCGGATAAATTTATATCAATATCACTTCCATTAATTTTAAAAAAATTTTCTACAAATAATTTATTTTTTGATATTACTAATTTATTCTTGTGATATTTAATTTTATATTTCCCGCTGAATGAAGTTTGAAAGTTGTTTAATTTTTTATATGTTTCTATCCAAACAAAAATAATTTTCATTTCAACACCTCATAGATTTAAATTATTACTATTATATATTATCTTATTACGATTAAAATGACACGTCTTTGTTAAAATTTTGCAATCTATTACACCCAATAGGCATGAATATGTTACCAATTTATTTCCTTAGTTCTGTATAAAATAAGGGAGAGGTGTATTATTTTTTATAATTATACTTTTACATAATTAGCAATGTATTTAATAATTTTTAGTTAAGTATTACAAGGTTAACCGTATCAATTTTGATTTAGATAATTAATTCAATTTTCAAACTGAGTAAATATATTAGTACTAATAATGAAGGCGAAAATGCCAATATTTTAGATCTGGAGAGTTAAAAAGAAATTTATAAATAATTAATTTAATTATCTAAAGGTACTCTATTAATTATTGAGGAAAATATCCTACTAACATTTGTATAGAAGTATAATAAATATATGTTCCGCAGAATGATAATGCAAGGTCTTAACAATCCAAGATATAACGAGAAGTCAAATAGCCTGATAAATAATGATGATGTAATAATTGAAATTTATAAGTTGCATATCGGAACATAGGAAAAATAACTCGCTAAAAATAGTAGGTTTTAATGTTTTAAATAGAGGTTTTAATAAATTACTTTACTTAAATATAAGTTAGGAGTTGAATGTTTGTTTTCAGTACAAATATAATGAAATATTAAATTTATAAATGGTATAACTCTCTATTTATCCTCTAAACTAAAAACTTGAATAAGTGTATTTAATGAAAAGGTGATTTAAGGTAGCAATAACAATGTAAAATTAGTATATTTAAAATAAATTAAATTTTAATAGGTATAAGCTTTATGAAGGATCTTTCATTTCATTTGCAAAAGTCTACGTTTGAAATTCATAAGACATACTTAGAAAACGTTATTAAACCTCGGATTGGACATTTCAGATTGCAACAAATTCAACCAATACATATGCAGGCATTTGTTAATGATTTAGCTATTAACACAAAGTATTCAGCTCATACAGTGCACCTTATATTCCGAATAGTAAGTGCTTCGTTAAAAAAGGTGCAGGTTTTAAAGCTTATTAAAGAAAATCCTACTATAGGAATTACATTGCCTAAGATAAGAAAAACACCAGAAATAAATGTATGGACGTTAGAGGAAGTGAACCATTTTATAAATGAGGGTAAGAATGTTTATCGTCCTACTCGTTTTTATATTGCCTGTGTCATCGGATTACTGACGGGTATGCGTCAAGGCGAAATAATGGGACTACGCTGGAGCGACATCGTGAAACAATAACGAAAGGTCGTAAATACTACGGCAGAGATTATAAAATAACTATCTAGTAATATGTGCACGTAAAGGAAATCCTTTAATACCTAGAAATGGTCGCATGGAATTCTATAACCTAATCGAAAAACTCGGGTTACCTATGATACGGTTCCACGACCTACGTCATACCCATGCAACGCTACTTATACAACAAAACGTTAATGTAAAGCTGATATCAGAATGGTTGGGGCATACGGATATACAGACGACGTTAAATACGTACAGTCACGTGCTGCCGACGATGCAGCGTGAGTTGGCGGATAAATTGGACGAGGGTAAATTCGAAGATAGAGGTGTTTAACATAGGCGAAGGAGTCGGCAAAGGTAACAATTAGTTAGCATATATCTCTATTATTGTTGATATAATACAATTTTTTTATAAAAAAAGACCGTATAAACGGTCTACAACTTATATGATACTATTCTTCTTTATTTTGTCGCTCTAATAATACTAATTTAAAAAATTTTAGCCCTGCTTTGCTTGTCTGGATTCTATGATATGATACACCGGCAACTTTAACTCTTTCTACCAATCCAAATGACATTAGAATAGGGGAAACTTTAAAAAACAGAAAATGTTCAACTTTTCTGATTCCTCGTCTATTAGTAATGCCAGTAGTAAATAACTCTTTAAAACTCATGAATAATCTATATATAGTGAGTTCTTCATATACATATTGCCCTTGTAAATCATCTTCTCCAATTAATAATTTTTCTTTTCTTAAAAAATTCCGTACTTCTTCAAAGGAGCTTCCATCAATATCCTTTTTGTTTTCTGTTTCTTGCTGAAGTTTTTCGAGTTTTTTTGTTAATTCAGCATTGTCCCTCATTAATGTATAGTTATCTTTTCTTAGTGCGTCAAGGTCATCTATATTTTGGCCAGAAACCCAACCAGAAAGCGTATTATCTTTTTCAAATTCTTTTAGAGATTCTAATACAGTGAGTTTAATATCTCTAACATCTGAATAAAACTTTGAGATTTTGCTTAGTACCACTTGTTTAAACTCTTCGTATTGTCCATAATTTGTTCTTTCTGTAACAGCTATACCGTGCTCTTTTATTTTTGCCTCTAGAGCTTCCTCGGTAATTACAACTGCAAAACGTGGTTTACCTAGTTCACCAGCGTAATCATACTCCCAATGTGTGTAGCTCTTTCCTGTTTCAGGGTCGATTGATCCATACCTACCGCCTAAAATAAGCATGTATACATCGGACTCCTCTATCCATTTTTTAATAGTTTCTTTTTGTGACGTGTCTGCTGCCTTAAATAATTCCATTCCCGCTGGAATATGCCCGGCATTTAATACAGCTTGTACTGCAACTTGTCTTTCTTCTACTAAGTCAGTAAAAGTTGATGATATAAATACTTGTAATTTTTTCTGCATTTAATTATGATCCTCTCTTTTAATTACGTTTTATTCTATAGCTAATTCTGCTTTTTAATTTTACCATATTACGGGAATGTATCGTGTTAATTATGTACTCCTTTATAAAGAGGAAAAGATAGAAACAATTGTGAGAAATATTCGTAAAAAGCATATGCGTACGATAATTACATAATCTCTCTAACGTAAGTAATGATGTGAATTTCTACATCGAAATGGAAAAGATTCCGATATTTAAATCTTTCTACTCGACGGATTCACAAATGCGAAACTAATTCCATAAACCTAACATAACTTAACAAATAAGCGTACTCTCACCGTTATACATTACGTTACATATTATCAGCCGCACGCTCGTGACGCACGTCCACCCTCCGAAACTCACCCTCCGCACCAATCGGCAGCAAGTGTTCTTGATCTCAATTATGCGTTTAAATGTTAACTATTCGACTTTTACTAAGACAATGCAACAAAGGAACTACATTTATGTAAAGAGGAGAAATCAATATTTTAAATTCATTGATACAGAAGAAGCGAAGGAAGAAGTGAATTCTATTAAGTTTGAAGAAGAATTACAATTTTCAAGGGAGCACATGGATAAATTGAAAACAGTTTTATACATTTCAGAAAGTGTTTTAATTCTTGATGAGGAAGTATATGCAAAAGATATACCTATGGTTGTGAAATCCGTTAAAGTAAATGAGAAGATTTATAATAGATTCGCTGAATTGTGTGAGGAAAGGTTTAATCATTTAAAAATGAATGATTTAATTTCTCAGGCCATGCTTGATTTTTATATAAAGTACAAGAAGTAAAAAGGTGTTAGTCCATGACTAATATTTTTTGTATCTTAATTAAAAAAGAAAGAATATTGACATTTAATAGAAGGTACTGGAATATTAAAATAGGAATATTTTTCAAAAGGTTAAGTGTAAGAAAGGATAAAAAGAAAATATAAGTTGAAAAACTAAAAGGAGTAGAGAAATATGTGGGCTGATGGTGCTTCGAGAATAGATATGTTAGCTTATGAACCGTATGCTGAATTAGTATATGAGGTTGCTATTAGTGAAAGGATGAATCCATTAACAATCGGTTTATTTGGTAATTGGGGCAGTGGTAAATCTACCTTACTGCATTTAATAGAAAAAAAGGTATTAGATGAGAAGGGGAATTCTCAAAAGATAGCGGTTGTATCTGTAAACGCATGGATGTTTGAAGGATATGATGATGCTAAAACAGCCTTAATGGAATCAATATTAAGAAGTATGCAAGAAAATAAAGAAATATCCCAAACAACTGGCGGGAAAATAAAAGATTTGTTGAAACGAGTAGATTGGATAAGGGTTGGAAGTACAGTTGCTAAGAAAGGAATTCCATTAGGTTTAAGTTTGTTAGCCGGAAATCCCCTACCTATGCTCATGAGTGGGATAAGTATGAAGGATTTTGATAATGAGGAAAAGATCGGAAAACATATAGAGACCTATAATAACTTAAAGGAGGAGTATATAAAGCAAGATGATGAAGAAAATGTAATTGAGAATATTAGAAAGTTTAGAGATGAATTCGGAAATTTGATAAAAGAATCTGGTATAGATAATTTAATAATTATCATTGATGATTTAGATAGATGTAATCCAGATAGGATTGTTGAGACATTAGAAGCTATAAAATTATTTTTATCTGTGGAAAAGACAACTTTTATTATTGCCATGGATGAAGATGTAATTACATATTCTATAAAAAGAAAATATCCACAATTAGAAGAAATAGATATAGATGTTTCTAATGATTATATTGAAAAGATTATTCAATTGCCTATCAGGGTATCTGAACTGTCAGAAATAGATGTGAAAAACTATATGTTATTACTTGTTTGTGAGATGTATCTGAAAGAAGAAATGCTAAATCGATTGCTCCAACAATTAAAAGAAGCTGGAATTTTTGTTAAAGGAGAAATTATAAGTGCCAAAGATATAAAGGGAATTGTTCAAGGGTTTGAAGTAGATGTTGAGGATATTATAAAAAGGAGAGGAAGCGGTGAAGACTTCGAGCAACAGTTATATGTATTTGATAGTATAGGCGATATTATAGCAGCTACTCTAAAAGGAAACCCGCGCCAAACTAAGCGTTTTTTAAATACTTTTTATATGAGAAAACGTCTGGCTGAATTACAAGGAATAAAACTTAATTTGGCTATATTAGCCAAATTAATGGTGCTTGAATATGTGGACAAAGATTTATTCAGAGAGCTCTATAAATGGCAAATTGAACATAATGGTTATGCAGAACCTTTAAAAGAAATAGAGGAGAGGGCCCTAACTGCAATTCAGCCTGGCGATGTAGAGAAGCCTGAAGGAGTCAGTGAAAATAAAAATGGTAGATGGTATACAGAAACTATTAAAAGATGGATTGGAGTTGAACCCTCCAATTTGTCAAATGAAGATTTAAGTGTGTATTTTTATCTTGCGCGTGATTCAGTGAGAAGTAAAGGGATATCAGGAAATAATTTGAGTCAAAAAGAGAGAAAGATAATTAACGAAATATGTAACAATCAAATATCTATTGTATTGAGAAAAGAAAAAATCAAAAAATTAGATGAACATGATGAAGTTACACAGAAGGAAATTATCAAAGGCATCATATCAAAATATAATCAAGATAAAAAACTTTATTTAGAAGTATTAATTGAAATTTATAAAATTTATCCCGTGTATCAGCAGTTATTATTTACTGAATTTGTAAAAATTAAAGCAAATGATATAACGCCTAAGGAAACTATACTATTTAAAAATAAATTAACTGTAGATGATTTTGAAAAAATTCAAACTCATTATCTATCAAAAGGTAGTAAAAAACCATTATGGGATGTTGCTGCTGGTATTAAAGGAGGAAAATAAAAGATGGGAACTTCTAAGGGGTATGCTCCACCAACGGGGTATTTATGGTCAGATGCCAAGCGAGCAGTTTCGTACATGGGGAGAAATAATTTCACTCCATCTTCTGTAGGAAAAGCAGTTTCTAAATATTCTAAAGCCCTACAAGGAATGAAAAATAGTAGTAATAGTATTAATATAGGTGGAACTGGTGCTAAAGCAATTAATTTTATTGACTTAGTCAAAAATTATGGATTTACTACAGCTTTAGAGAATATAGGACTTAAGCATTTAATAGATAAAAAACCTGATGAAATTTATGTAGGGCTAACAGAGTATTTTGCAGAATCAAAAAATACTCTGTTAGAAGGAATTGCTCAGCAAAGTATAAATGAATTAATGGCAGAGCTACTGGTTGATGTTCAAACAGTAGAAGAATATGATGAAATTTTTCTTTCAATTAATAAAGAGGAGTTCATAAGGGAATTTATTATTAAATTTGTACAAAATAGCTTTTTCACGACTTTCTCTGAAAAGATAATTTCTATGTTTGATAATTTAAATCGATTTGATGGTGTGCAAGATACTATTGAAACTTATATTAGAACAGCGATTGAAAATGATTATACATTAGGAGAGTTACAACACATAGATTGGGCTGGAGAACAAGGAAGTAAAATTATAGACCAGAAGTGTGACGGAGCTTTACAAATATTAACTGTTTGGAGTGAGTCTCTTGTTTAAAGTATGGATAAATAAAAAGGTAGATGAGAAATCAGGTGATAGGGAGTATATAGTATTTAATTTGTTTAATAAGAACAAAGAATCTAATATTAAAGTAGATGTCGAGAATTTATGGAGAAGGTTTGGAGAAGAGTCTACTAACGATATTAGTGAGGACTTACTGATTATTGCTATGAGTGTGTTTGCCGTGGATAAAAGAATATCACGTAATTTATTTAAAGATAATTGGACACGTGAAGTCGTGTTGGATATTCCTGTTTTAGAACTTGAAAAATGGAATATAGTCAAGCAAGAGTTAGAGGCAGTGCTTAGTTTTTTAAGTGGGGACAGATGGAAGTTTAATTTTAGAAAAACAGAATTGAAATTTAGGGCGGATAAGAAAAATACGAAATATAGAATGATGAATAAAAAGAATTTTAATTCAGTCAGCTTGTTCTCGGGAGGATTAGATTCTTTTTGTGGAGCTCTAAATTTATTAGAAAAAAATAAACAAACATGTTTTATCGGTTTTAGAGAGTATAATTTACTAACCAATAGGCAAAATGAACTCTTTAGTGCATTGAATTTTGCATATCCTGCAGTGAATAAAGAACTATTATTATTTAATGCAAGCCCATTAGCCCCAGTAGATATAAGCGGGAATAAGATGAAGATTAAGGGAGAGAGTACAAGTAGAAGTCGTTCATTTTTATTTTTAGCGGGGGCGGTTGTCGTTGCTTCAATTATTGGAGAAGAAACCCCAATTTACATCCCTGAAAATGGATTCATAGGTATTAATGTACCGCTTACAGATAGTAGAAATGGAAGCTGTAGTACTCGTACAACGCATCCGAGGTTTTTAAAATCTTTAAACAGTATATTGAGAAAGATAGGTTTAAATCATAGTATTGAGAACTTCTATTGGAATAAGACTAAAGGAGAAATTGTTGAGGAACACAAGGAAAACGAAGTGTTTAAAGGATATGCTCATAAAACATTATCGTGCTCCCATCCTTGTTTATGTAGGTACGATAAAATTAAACCACCATGCAATTGTGGTTATTGTTATCCATGCTTAATAAGACGGGCATCCATGATTAAGGCTGGTGATGATGAGACTGTTTATAATGAAAAGCATATGTTAAATAGGGCTTTTATTGATGCTTATAATAAGCCTCAAGGAAAAGCGAGCGATTTAAAAGCAGTACTATTTAGTATTAAAAGATACCTTAAACATCAAGAGGATAGCAAGTTTATTAGGAACCTTCTGTTAAGGCCAGGAAATTTAACAATGGAAGAATTAGTAGAATATGAAAGGGTATATCGTGAGTCTATGAAAGAATTACTAAGTATGATTGAAAAGATTGATAAAGAGAACGGAAGTAATTTGTTAGGATATATAGGGATAGAGGAAAAAATAGGATGTCAAAATTGATAGATTTTCACATCCACATTGATTACTATAAAGAATATCAAAAACTATATGATTATTTTAATAACAAGCGGATATATGCACTGTTTGTAACTAATTTACCTGAAATATATGTTAAATGCATAAATGAATTTCGTAATTCGAAATATGTGAAAGTAGCTTTAGGGTATAATCCTCAGTTAATAAAAACTCATAAATTTAATAAAAATATTTTTAATAACTATTTAGGAAGTACAAAGTATATTGGAGAAGTTGGTTTGGATTACTCTAATGAATTTATTTCAACTAAAGAAGAACAAAAGAAAATATTTAAATATATATGTGATAGAGCTGGGGAAACGAATAAAATAATTTCTATTCATTCAAGGAAAGCAGAGGAAGATACTTTAGATATATTGAGAGAAAATAATGTGCGTTTTGCTGTATTTCATTGGTATACAGGAAAATTAACTTTAATTGATGAAATCATAGATAGTGGTTACTATTTCTCTGTCAATTACTCGATGTTAACCTCCGTAAAAGGTAAAAAAATTATTGAAAGAATACCTATGGATAGACTGTTAATCGAAACAGATGGTCCTTTTGGGAAGTGTAGCAAAGGGAACAAAAGAGAAGAATATGATTTGGAATTTGTATATAGAAATTTTGAAAGTTACTTCTACAATGTAAATATAAGAGAAATAGTTTTTAATAATTTAAGTACGTTATTAGTTGAACAGCAAAAAAGTAAGTAAGATTTAAAGGATAATTTATGATTATATTATTTATAATTGTATTGTTAGTAACACATGTTCATTTTCTATTTTGTAGTTTAGAATACAAAAAGCAGACGATTGCAAAGTCATTTGAGAATTACCGTCACGATTATTTTATGCTGGAAAGTAGTCGAATATTAGAGGATGAATGGGAGAGAATTAAAGATAGAAGATATCTTTAAGATTTGTATGAAATATAAAATTGGATACAAACACATCTTATATCTATTTATAAATTCTTAGTTACTATGCTCAAGTATCAACACATGTAGATTGCATATTCTTCTGGATATGTGAAATACAGAGATTTGTAACATACTATTCTTTAATAAAGATTTAAGTAGACTAATAAAAGAATAACCAATTTCATATATAGTTAAAGGAAAATCATTCATCGTATCATAAAAGGGTTTTATTTTTTATGGTGTGATAGGAGATGAAAATACTTTCAAAAAAATTTATAAAAAAAACAGTATAATAATAAAACGTACCCTATAGAATAGACACTGAAAAAAAGTCTATTCTATAGGGTATTTCTTGTATAATGAGAGAAAATTGGGATCGGAGAAAGTTCAAAATGACAAAAAAGCTATTTACGGAAAGAGACATTCAAATTCTATCAAATAACCCCTACATAAAATCTGTAAGTCAGAAAGGTATCACTTATACAGATGAATTTAAGCGTATTTTTATTGAGGAAAATGAGAAAGGAAAACTACCTCGAAATATTTTTGAAGAATGTGGTTTTGATATAGATATAATTGGAATGAAACGAATTATGTCATCAGGAAGTAGATGGCGTGCTGCTTACAGAAAAATGGTGTATTTGGTTTGGGAGATACACGCACCGAAAACGCGGGAAGAAATCTTGAGAGAGAGCTTACGTTAGAAGAGAAGTATGCTCGTTTAGAAGCCGAACGGAACTTACTAAAGGCAGAAAATGAATTGTTAAAAAAGATCAAACTTATGGAAGGGAGGATGAGAAGGAAATAACGTTATAACCTAGTCAGAAATATATCCTGATTCGTTCTGTTATCATAAAATATAACTTAAGAAATATGGTGAGTTATTTGTGTAAAGTAGCTGGTGTATCCCGTTCGGGATACTATAATTATTTTTCCATTTCATCTCAAGAACAACGGAAACAAAAGAACAATCAAGATGAAATCGTGAAAGAAATCATATTAAAACCACTTCGATTTAGAAATCGAAAGAAAGGGGCTCGTCAAATAAAAATGACATTGGTGGGTCATTTTCAAGTTGTCTACAATTTAAAGCGTATCCGTAGAATCATGAAAAAATATGAGATTGTCTGTCCGATTCGGAAAGCAAATCCTTATAAAAGAATGCTGAAAGCTTCAAAAGAACATCGAGTAGTGCCGAATCAATTAAATCGAGAATTTAAACAAAATATTCCAGGAAAAACGCTTCTTACAGATATCACTTATTTAATTTACGGTAAGAATAAAAGAGCTTATTTATCTACAATTTTAGATGGATCAACCAATGAAATTTTAGCTTACCATGTTTCAGAACAGATGACATTAGACCTCGTAACAACAACTCTGCATAAACTACAACGGAATAAGAGGATTCCATTAACTGAAGGCGCATATATTCATTCAGATCAAGGAGCCCACTACACAAGCCCTACCTACCAAAAATTAGTCAAAAAGCTAAAGCTCGGACAATCTATGTCAAGAAGAGGGAACTGTTGGGATAACGCTCCACAAGAATCATTTTTTGGTCATCTGAAAGATGAAGCACATATAAAACCTTGCGAGTCTTTTACTGAGTTGAAACAAGAGATTAAGAAATATATGACGTACTATAATCACTGTAGATATCAATGGAATTTAAAAAAGATGACTCCTGTTGGATACAGAAATCATCTTCTTGATGTTGCCTAACTTTTTTCAAAATGTCCTTTACAAAGGGTACAGATTACTTAGGGAGGTCTTTTTTTATCTTTACTTTTGTTTCTATGAAGCAGGACATGACTTACGGGATAGTACAGATTCAACTCTCTACTCATTATAAGGAGAAGAATGGAGTCTCTAGAATTGTTTGCTAAAGGGGCTAAGTTAAGAGTGTTTTTAATAAAATCAATATTTCATTAGCACTTGATATGCAATTTAAATGTAACGTTTTTTGTAACCTGATTTTAATCAAATAAAATGTACCTGTTATTTGATTGCTTATCGTTATATCATACTTATTAGATTGGAATTTGGAAGTATAAGAAAAATATTATAAAAATGGCTCAAACCCTTGGTATCATTGTGGTTGTAGCTTATTGATAATATTATGATAGTATATGAATTGAGACAAGTCTCGCTCTTCTATTTAAACCTTAAAGACTTATTTGATTCTAAATATAATCAAGAACAGGAGAATGATGATGAATCTAAATAGTATGGTTAATTTAGCCTTAAAAGAAAAAGAAATAAGTAAACATTCATGGGCTTTAAAATCAAATAATATTGCTATGAAAAAAATGGATAAATCCTCTTTTATTAATAATGAAACAGGTATTCCTATTGATATAAGGACTTTTTTTGAGATAGATGTAATGAAGGAAAATAGCACTTTTCAAATAACTCTAGAGTTTATGAAAAAAGACTATCTTGCTAGGATTAGAAAGGGGTCGGGAGAAAAAGCTAGGACAAAATTATTATGGCCTAGTAAATTAACCGAGTATGTTCAAATGAAGTATCCTAATATATATGAAGAATTTAGAAAGAATAATAAAGTTGATGATAACGTACCGTATATGATTTTTAAAAAGATAGATAAGAAATACTATAAGGTTTCTTTTTCTACAAGTTTGGAAGAATATGAAGGAATAGGTTCTGTTCAAGTTACTTCAACTACAAAATTAGAACCAGTTAAAAGAAATCGAGAGTATAGTTCTTATGGAGAGGAAATAAGAGATTCTGTTGTATATGAGTACTTATTCAATGCGAAAAATCACCGCTGGATTGATGAAAATATCCTTGGTTTAGATTCGAAGGAGAGCAAAGGTTATCAAGCTATGGGTATTCTACATCATATTGGGATAAAGAATGACCATAAAGGAATCTTTGAAGGAATAAATATTTCTGATGCTCTGTTTCTGTTACAAAAAGAAATGGAAGATTTTAATCCTATTAAGGATGTTCTAATACGATTGAGTGAAGAAGCTATAACAATAACTCTTGATACACATGTGGATGAAGAAGATGATTTTCCTGAAGGGAAAGAAAAGTTTAGATTACACAGATATAGAGAACGTAATAATAAATTAGTTAAACAAGCTAAGGAACGCTTTATCCAAGTACACGGGAGGCTTTATTGTGAGGCGTGCGGTATGAACTTTGAACAAGTTTATGGTGATAGAGGAAGGAATTTCATAGAGGCACATCATAGAAAACCGATATCTGAAATGAAAAACGATGAAACGACTAAAATTGAAGATTTAGCAATGCTTTGCCCTAATTGTCATAGTATGATTCATCGTAAGCCACTGGTTACTGTTGAAGAGCTGAGGGTTTTAATTCAATCGAAAGGGAAATTTATATAAATAGATTAAAAAATTAACAATGTAACACATAATGGTATGAATAAGTCCTTAATATGATGTTTTATCGTAAAGGAATAGGTGAAAGTTATGCCGCACGTGAAGTTTGATTTTTAGAAAGGTGTGATATTACACCTATATATAATAAAGGTACTTAAATTTGGAATTTATATCAGGAGAAGTTATTCATTTAAGATAATGAATTAATGTGAATTAGATGGAGCAACGTGTTTTTCCGAGTTATATAATCCGATATTTAAATCCAGAGATACATAATAAAGAAGAAAACCCGCTACTCTCAGGGTACACATACATTTATGGAGAGGATAAGAAAGATGGGTGATTTTGAAAACTAAAGTTTTAAAGGAGGACTTCTTTTTTATAAATGCATAGAAAATTCCACTGTATTACCACATTTTACTAGGTGGAAAAGTTTTGGATATTCATAAAGCGGGTGTTCCTAAGGTTCACTTTCATGATTTACGTCATATCCATGCAATAAACCTACTAGCTAAGGATGTGAATGTGAAAATTATTTCTGAGAGATTAAAAGTTATAGAAACATCAAAATCACATTAAATACTTACTGGTGTGTGCTGCGAACGATGCATGAGGATGCAGTCAACAAAATTGAATATATTTTGTAGGTAATGTGACCAATTTTGTGATCATTGGTGTTATAAAGTATGAGAGTAATCAAATAAACCTTCCCCCATCCTTTCAGGGGGAAGGTTTATTTGATTACTCTTCTTCTTGCATTAAGAATTTCCAAAAACGTTTTAATTCTTCACGCTTTTGGGATGGTGCAAACTTTATATCTTTTAGCCATTGATCTAATTCTATTTTGTTTCCGTCCTCTGTAACATTAAAATCTCGCCCTAGAAGAAAATCAGTAGATACATCAAAGTAATCTGCTATACGTATCAAGGTATTGTAATCAGGTTGACGTTCATTCCGTTCGTACATACCAATTGTACTTTCACTTAGCTGAAGCGAGTGAGCAAGTTCTTTTTGCGTAATTCCTCTTTGTTTTCTTAAATCACGAATTATATTTCCAAACATTTTCATTCTATCACCTGATAATATATTAACACAATATGTGTTAAATAATTAAAATTTTTAAATGTTGATAATTAGAATCTATTGACAACACAAAGTGTGCAGTTTATATTTTAAGTAACAACACGAAATGTGGTTTTAGGGGGAGAAGACATGAATTATGAAAGAGTGGCCAAAAATCTAATTAATTTAAGAAATGAAAAATCTAGAGAAGAAGTGGCAAGGGCTGTGGGAATCAGTGTTAGTACATTGCAAATGTATGAAAATGGTCAGAGAATTCCACGGGATAATATAAAAATAAAATTAGCGAATTTTTATGGTGTTACAGTCCAAACAATTTTTTTTGATTCAGAACAACACGAAGTGTGTTGAATAATATTAGATTTTTAAAATTATATAGTTATTTTTTAGAAATGTAAGTTTGTAAAGTGTTTTAGGAAATTTTACATAAAAAAATAATATTTTATCATTATATATAAATAATAGGGGTGTATTTGCATGAACATGAAAACATTTGAAATGCGTGAAAAACGATTAGCGGAATTATTAGGCGCAAAAGTACTTTGGGAATTTATCAGTGCTGTAACAGAGGAAATTGAAAAGCAAGAATTAGAGTCTACACCAGGTTTACTAGAAGATCTATTCGTACATGTGAAAGAAACCATTCAAATTCAAAATATGAATCAGCGCATAACAAAAGCCCCTGTAAAAACAGAGGCTGATGGTATAAATAAAGATACATTATTTATGGAAGCATATGTAGAGTTAATCAATCATAAGTTTGTTATTTCTGAATTAGCTGTAGAGCTTTCATCTGTTCTAAAAGAATTAAATTGTTTTGTTCAATCATCTTTGCCACAGCTTCAAAGTGAGCTTGATTCTCAAGAACCTCAAGCTGCTTCTCTTTAGGGAGTGATTGAAGTATTTCTTTTATTTCTTTACACTCGTATATGTTATTCTCCGAGTCTTCGATTAATTTATTGCGACGATTGGTGTATTCAAGTGCACCTAAAGTCGCTAATGCGCGAGGATCTAATCCTAGAATTTCCATGTATTCCTCTCCTTTCCTCTACAATAATTCGATAGGGGAAAGGAGATTCCTTTAATGATTTGGTAAATTTTTAATATAGCCATATAATATGATATTAATTAGTGGAATGTTATGTAGCAGGAATACAATAGAATTAGACTTAAAAGAACTTCTAAAAAATATGAGAAGAAAGGGGAATCCAGTAATTTCACTTCTTTTTCTTAAATTCTCTACATATGGAACGGTTGTTTACTTGTATAATGAATTTTAAATTGGATTCCTTTAAGAAGATTAGATAGACATAAGGAATAAGGTATGCATTTGTAGATAAACAAAATGAAAGAGAGTTGTTATGGAAAGAATGATAGAAAATATTCAGGAGTTATTAGATAATATGTTTTAAAGTGTTCAAGAGAGTAGCCGTATATAAATGGTTACTTAAAAAGTAAAAACTTAGTCCTTGAATATAGAGAAAGGACTAAGTTATTTGTATTGATGAAATATTGAGTGTATAAAGTTAAATTAAGTAGGGTACTGAAACCTGAGTATCCCTTAAATGTTAATAAGCATTAAACTTTATATTGCAATACTCCCAGGCGATGCTCCAACCGTTACTACTGTATTTACCGTATAATCAACGGAGTTAAGGATCGTAACTGTGTTTTGTTCTGGCTGAGCAATATAGATGAACTCTCCATTAGGTGTAAAGGCAGCGTCTGCTGGTCCATTGATAGAAATTGTTCCTGTAGATAGTCTTTGTGCTGTATCAATAATATTGATTTCATTGTTTGTTTTGTCTCCTAACAATGCTACAGGTTGATTAGGTGAGAGAGAAAGAAACGAGTTGTAATAGGCCCCAGTAAGAATATCTCCAATCTTTTGGAAAGTAGATAAGTCAATCACTGTAAGAGTGGTCCCAGACGCCACCATTTCTTCTGTAACATAAGCGAATCCATCAAATAAACTGATTTCAATAATGTTTGGATAATCATTTGAAGTAGGACGCTCTTCTACGATATCTCCTGTATTTAAATCAACTTTTATAATACTCCAAGCGTTAGCATTTACGATGTAAGCGTATTGTCCATTTGGATCAATGGCTATACTTGAAAACCCACTTACTCCGATTGAGATCGTATTAGAGATCGTTTGAGTTAGAATGTTAATTGTAGTAATATCCATTGATCCAGTTGAAATATTTAGTATATATGCAAACTGACCATCTGGAGAAAATGCAATATCAATCGGTTTATTTATTGAGAGAGTAGAGGTAATGGCAAGGGTTTCATTTGTAATTATAGAAACACGGTTATCATAAAAGTGCGAAACTAACGTATATGTTTTATTGGGGTTAACAGCAACCTTAATTGGCTGATAAGGGAGGTCAATTATTTGCTGAACAGTCTGTGTTGCTGTATTAATTACTGAAAGAGTATTATCATCTTTATTTGCTGTAAAAGCATAAATAGGAGGATTTGGTGGCACTGGTAAAAGGGAAAGGGTACCACTTAAGATAAACGTATTATCATCTTGTGGTGTAATTGTTAAACTCTTAAGTTTAAAGCCACTAAAATCAAAGCAGCAATTAGAATCCGTTGTATAATAAACAATCTGATTGATGGAGAATTTGTGCCATTTAGAAAAAGCTGCAGCTCCTTGTCCATATTGATTTTGAACAGGGGAAATACTAACAAGCATAGAAAGTACACCATAGATGCGAACACTGTGTACTGGATAGGAACCATCTGGTAAATCAGTTTGAAGAAGACAAGGGTTCGGTGTTTGTAGCGTACATGGTTCAAATGCACATTTTAAGCGGTTTGTATTCCAGGTGACGGCACCAGTGTAATTGGTATCATTAATTATATATCCTTCAGGAGCTTTAATTGAAACCTCAAAATTTACATATTGATTGCACGTACCTTGGCAAGGTAACATGGACTTCACTTCCTTTATTAAAAATTATGTGTTATTTCTTTTGGTATATAAAGTTACTTACGTACCATATTAAGAAAAAACCTATGCCTTTTTATGAAATGAATCTATTTGAAAGGCATCTACTTGTTGATACAACATACAAATAGGTAGCAATATTCTATATTATGCTTCCTATTTTCTAATGCTTGTACATATAGTGGTTGTTTTAATTTGGATAAAAGTTAATCCAATAATGGTATAACATGTTGAAGTAAATAGAAGGTGGATACCGCTAGGTTAAGTTGAGAAATAAGACATGCTGAGAAAGTGCTATTAATTCGAATAAGTTAAAGCTTAAAAGGTGTCACCTAAGTTAATTTGAATATCTATTACTAATGCACTCTATATAGAAGACTAGCTGCACTCAAGTACAGCTAGTCTTCTTCACAAACTTATATGGCCTCGATGACAAATTGGGATTGAGGTATATATAGTAATTGGGCTGCTAAGGAAGTTGTTGTATTAGCAAATGGGTATGCTTCCTTATAAAGAAAATTACTATACACTATTTCATTCATTTCATAGGTCGTACACAGTTTTTTTAGGATTTTTTGAGAAATTTTATTTGTACAAGCAGCAATAAAATCATAATCTCTTTTACTTATTTCTTGAATGGCATGTGAAAGAAGGGTAGTGACTATACCACTTCCCATCCAATCTGGATGACAAGCGCCCATATCTAGATAGACCAGTTTTTCTTTATCTAAATGAGAAAACTCAATAGATTCTGTCTCTAATGTATCTAAAAGTTGAAAAATAGGTTCCATTTGTGGGCATAGTTCAATCGCTTTCTCTGTATCTATTAGTGGCTGGGTTAATTTTTTTGTTAAAAGAACTCCAATAATTTGAAAATTTTCTATTGCTACAAATGACATAGCTTGAGATACAGCTTGTTTCATCATTTCTTCGCACATTTTGTGAAAAGGAGCAAAAGGAATTTGTAAACTGCTTACAAGAGGTTCATTATTCACAAAAGAATGTGCAAGTAAATGTGCTGCATCTTTCACGTGGTGTGTATCAAGTAGCTCTATATTCATATGTTTTTCCTCTTTCCTGATATAGTGAATAGTAATTAAAAGGATTAAAAATTTTATTTCATCTAGTTAAGTTTAACTATTAAAGCGCTAACAAATATGGTTATGAAACATATGAATGAATCTGTTTAGTAGCAATCGAAATATATTTATAAAGAAATTCTACGATCTCATCTATACATTCAACAGTTGTATATGGAGAGATTGAAAAGAATTTCAATGTAGAAATCGGATTTCTATCATAACTGTTTATTACATCTACTACACAAGAACGAGTTGTATCACCAAAAAATACTTGATCGCGATTTTTTCCTAGGTAATTAAATAGTTCTATATTTAATCGGTTTGTATCCTCAATTTCTTCCTTTGTTGCAAGGCCTATTCGTTCTTTTTCCCAATTTTCTTGGCCATCTCCATTCAGATAGAAGCGGAAAGTTGTAATTGGTCCATATGTAAAATCATTTGTGATTGCGACTTGGGGTAGGGCCTTGCGTAACTTCTCTCTAAATAATAGATTTACACGAATATAATTTGCTAATATTTTTTGATATCCTTCAATTCCGAAGGCTAATAGATTGATATACATTGGAATAGCACTACCAGATCGTGAACATTCTAAGGTATAGCCTGTATGATAACTTCCATATGACCTATTACCAAGATAAGGTGTGTCATCTTGTTCAATGTCCATCAGTTGTAAATCAGTATGATTTTTTACGATTAAAATACTTGAAGCATAAGGTGTTTGTCCTAATTTATGAAAATCAAAACATACACTATCTGCAAGGGACATATATTGCATTTTATCTTGTACGTATTGTAAGGCATTTTTCACATTAGGTTCAAATGAGAGTGAATTTTCTTCAAAACTATAATTATTAAAGAAACTATAGAATCCGCCCATTGCAGAATCAGCATGGATATAAATCGGTTTTAATTTATATTTTTTCTGTATTGCTTCAGCGCTCTCTTTAATTTTTCTTATATCATCAATAGTAAATGTGTCTGTTGATCCCATGGTAGCTAGAATATAAAGGGGGATACCGCCATTGTTAATAACTTGTATCATTTTAGCCTCTAAATCTTCTATATCCATAGAACTTGTATAAGGATCAGTTTTCACTTTTATCAAGTGATTTGACCCAATACCAGTTGCTTCAGCTGACTTTAATAAACTATAATGTGCATTTTCAGAAGCAAAGCAATATACATTTTGTGGAGCGCCATGTTCTTTTGCTGATGGGAATTGTTTAGAAATTGCTAAGCGTAAGCTCGAAAATACACAACCTTGTCCACCCCATGTGGTATATCCACCGCTATTATGTGGATTATAACCTATCAGTTTTGAAAGCATGGATACCACTTTTACTTCTGCTTCTGCTGCCCCTGGACCATATACATCCCAAACACCATTACCATTTAAAAGTGCCATTGTCATTACCCCTAATAGTGAAGGTATACTTGGTAGTGGTACAGCGTTAGACAAGTAATATTTATTTGGATACGGATGTCCATTCATAAATTGGTTTAGCTCTTCTATAACCTCAGACATAGTGATTCCAGCTAGTGGAATATGACTTTGGTGAATTAAGCCATTGTAGTATCCTTCTGATTTTTCCTCACATTTACCTAAAGTAGCTCGCTCATCATTTTTTAATTGGTCAAGATTTTTAATTATTTTCTGCATAGATTCTAATAAAAGTTGTTGTTTTTCTTCATTTCCGTCAACGCTCGGAAATAGTTTTAAAATATCTTGCATGCAGTCACTTCTCCTTGTGAAAAACTGGATTTTTATTTTACTTGGTTAAACATAAGGGTATAATAATTTGTAATTGCCCTTTTGAATACTTAAAAATGAGGAGCTATTTAGAAAAAAATGTAATTCCATAGAAGATTATATGAATTATGGAATTTAAAGTAAAGAAAAATTTTTTGATTTATTTTAAAAAAAGTAATTGTGAGATAATGAAGTTTCTAAAAATATTTCTGAATTAATTGTTTATTTGGTTAGCGTGTTGCCCTAGCATGTATTCAACTAGTGTAGTAGATATTTTAATATAATGTAGAACGTATTATAAGGTAGTTGAATAAAAGGGTTCAACTACCTTATAAACTGTAGATATTGCTGAGAAAAGGGAAAAAATAAGGTGGAAGTGTTAAAGATATGTTTTAGTGGAGAAGAAGTAATGGTATGGATTTGGTAGCTACATCAGTTTGATTTTTATGGGAGAATAACGAGCTGATCAAAGCTTTTTAATGAATTCAATTTCATTATCTAATAATAATGGACGAGTTAAGTGGGAAGAGTTTTCTTCAACCTGAGTAGAATTTTTTGCACCAGGAATAGCAACTGAAACGGCAGGGTGACTTAAAACATAACGTAAAGCAACTTGCGCTAAACTTCGATTTGATCGTACAAGTGAACGTAATTTCTCTACTTTGTTTAAGCTATCTTTAAACCACTTTTCTTTTGGCCAATCTTTTCTTAAATCATCGTCTGGAAATTGAGTTTCATGATTAAATTTTCCAGTTAAAATCCCCATCTTAAGTGGACCTCTTATCACAGCACCTAAATTATGTTTTTCAATATAAGGAAGGATGTCTTTTTCAGGTTCTTTATTCAAAATACTATAATCGAATTGTACGACATCTAAATCATTATCTTGATTAAAATGTTTTATATAATCTAAATCATTAGTAGAAACACCAACGGCTCTCACTTTGCCAGATTTCTTTAAGGTTTGGAAAGCTTGTAGAAAGGCTTCTGTTTCTTCATGTTTATCCCACCAAATATGACAAAAGTACACATCTATATAATCCGTTTTAAGCCGCAGTAAACTAGCCTCAAACGCATCAATGATCTTTTGAGGATCTCCATAAACAGCTGGTTGATTTGGGTCATAATGATGACCAATTAATCCACCTTTTGTAGAAAGAATGATATCCTGCCTGCGATTATTTATAGCTTTTGCAACGAGTGTTTCACTATGACCTAATCCATAAACATCAGCAGTGTCAATAAAATTGACCCCTAGGTCAATTGCTTTCTCAATTGCATCAAGTGATTCATTATCTTTTACTGCTCCCCATTCATCTCCACCAATCGCCCACGAACCGAATCCTATCTCTGAAACTATTAACCCGGTGTTACCTAATAATCTATATTCCATTATGTACGGACTCCTCCTTTACAGTTTATGTTATTAGAAGTATATATAGTGACCAGTTGGAATATTCTTGAATTTATTTTCGGAGTATAAATAAGACTATTTCCTTTAATAAAATATGTAAGATTACTGTATAAAAAGAAATTAGAATTATTAGTGAAATGGTTTTTTATGCTTAAATTGAATAAAAGTATGAACTGTTACGGTATAAATATGAGTTTTATTCATAATTTTAATAACTATGCAATAAGCGAAATAAATGTTGAATTTAGTCGAAAAATATAGATTTACAAATTGCAGAATATGTACATATAGTTGTAACTGTAAATATTATCCGTTTTTAAATATTTATAAAAGGAGAAATTCATATGAAAGAAATACAAGAGAAATATGAAATTGTAGAAGAATTGGATGCAACAGTAGGTCAAGAAGCATTATGGATAGCACATCAAATGGAAATAGAAAAAGGAATGAACAATGAACCGATTATAATAAAGTTAAAAGGAAATCTTCAAATAGAGGCTTTGAAGAAAGCGCTTACCACAATAGTGCAATCACATCCGGCGCTACGTACAATATTTAAGAAGAGGGATGAAAAGATAAAGCAATTAATTCAAAGGAATGTAGAATTTGATATACCAATTAAGGACTTAACTGCTTTTAAAAACACAGAACAAAAATCTATTTTTAAAAATTTCTTAGAATCTATAGTGAATGAGAAATTTAGTTTAGAAGAGGGGCCTTTGTTTAAATTCCACATTATTAAATTCAGTGAAGATACATTTGTTTTACATTTAATGTTTCATCACATTATTTACGATGGATGGAGTTTAGGAGTTTTCATCCGACAATTATCCAATACGTATGGTGAATTACTTCAAGGGAAGACAAATGTAGAATTTGAATTTCCTTATAAGAACCTCGTAGAGTATGAGGAGGGTTTTATTGATAGTGCAATATATAAAGAAGGATCATCGTATTGGAAAGATTATTTACAAGGTGAATTAACTCCTACAGAGTTTCCTATTGATTTTAATAAAATAAATGAAAAGAGATATACAGATCAAAATATAAGCAAGAATATTAATTCGGATCTATTTTATCAAATACAATGTTTTGCTAAAAAAAATAATATAAGTATTTATCGAGTAATGTTAAGTACTTATTGTACATTACTTCATCAAATGACAAATGCTGAAGAGATAATTGTTGGTATTCCAATTAATACTAGACCACATACAGAAGAACGAGATACTTTTGGCTACTTTGTTAATACAGTACCTATACGTATAACAATAGAAAAGGGAGAAACATTTAAGGGGATACTTAATAAAGTTAATAAATCTATTCATCTAGCTATTACGTATAAACATAATCCTTATTCACATATAGTAAAAGATTTAAATCTAAATACAAATACAAATCATAATATGGTATATTCCACAGCATTTAATACGATGAAGATACCGGAATTAAAAATTCCGGATATTGAGTCAACAGTTTTAACAGATTGTAAAAGAGTAAATCCTTTTAATATGACCTGGAGAATAATGAGATATGAAGGGGAAACAGAGAATAAAATTGAGGTTGACTATAACTCAGCATTATATAAACCAGAGAGTATTAGTGATTTAGTTGAAAGATATATATATATGTTGCAAAAACTAATGAAGAATGTGAATGAACCTATTCATTCATTGGATTTGCTTTTAGAGAAAGATCATCGTTTATACAAAGAAATGAACTCAAATGCTCTTACATATCCTAATTCAAAAACATTAGATCAATTAATAGATTTACAAGCATTAAAATCGCCAAATCAAATAGCGATTTCAATGGGGGATAAATTCATTACCTATTATGAATTACAGCAAAGGTCCAATCAAATTGCGAATTATTTACGTGAAAATGATATAAAAAAGGGACAACGTGTAAGTATTATTATGGCGAGAGAGATTGATACCATTGTATGGGTTGTAGGGATCCTAAAATCAGGTGGAGTTTATGTACCAATTGATCCAAAGTTTCCTGAAAAAAGAATAGAATACATCTTAAAAGATAGCGAAAGTCAAATGATTATTACGAAGAAAGAATACAGGGGATTGGTTGAAAGTTTTGGGATTCATACAATTTATCTAGAAGATTTTCATTATGCTAATTCTATAGAAAATATTGCACCTACACATACCATAGAAGATGCAGCTTATATTATTTACACGTCAGGTTCAACGGGTTTACCAAAAGGAGTCGTTGTACCACATAAAGGCGTAGTTAATTTATCGTATTCAGTAATCAATACATTTCATTTAGGAAAAGAGGATGTGTTTTTACAATTTGCAACGATCATTTTTGATGCCTCCATTATGGAAATATTTCCGATTTTGCTATGTGGAGGGAGAATGCATTTAATTTCTGAAATCGAAAAACGTTCAGCAGAGGAATTTATAAATGTAATTCAAAAGAATGGTATTACAAATGTGGTTTTACCAACTGCGTTTTTTAAATTAATAGCTGATATGCCAAAAGAAATGTTACTTAAATTAAATTCTGTAAAACGTGTATTTATAGGAGGGGAAACTTTACCTGCTGAATCAGTTCGTAAATGGCAAAGTAAATTAGGGTTAAAGATTCCAGTTCTTAATGCATATGGTCCTACTGAAACTACTGTATGTGCAACGATGTATGAAGTAAATGGTGAGATACAAAAAGAAATCTCTAATATCCCAATAGGTAAACCAATTGCTAATAGTGAAGTTTTCGTCGTTAGTCCGTTTAATACGTTATGTCCGTCAGGTGTAGTAGGTGAGTTATTTATTGGCGGTGATGGAGTTGCCAACGGATATTTAAATCAAAAGGAAAAAACAAAAGAGGCGTTTATTTCTTTCAATAAATCCTATAATCATGATAAAAAGATGTATCGTACTGGAGATTTAGTACGTCTTTTACCGAATGGAAATTTAGAATTTATCGGAAGGAAAGATAATCAAGTAAAAATACGTGGGTATCGAATTGAGCTGGATGAAATTGAAGGAACATTATTTAAACATCCAGAAGTGAGAGATGCTGTAGTATTCACTTATCAAAACGACAAAATCGTTAGCTTTTATTTATCAAAAGACAATACAGAACTAAAACAAGAGGCATTAAAAACATTCTTAAGTGAAAGTTTACCAGATTTTATGATGCCAAATTATGTATTTCACCTTGAAAGTTTTCCTGTATCACCAAGCGGGAAACTAGATAGAAAAAAATTAGAATTACAAATCCCGTCTTTACTTGAAAACATGCAGAAGCAATATGTCCCACCAATAAGTGAAACAGAAAAAAGATTGGCAAAAACATGGGCAGAGATTTTAAATTTAGGGAAATATAGAATCGGCAGAGATGATGACTTTTTTAAACTTGGGGGACATTCATTGATTGCTGTGCAAGTGTTAAATCAAATTCAAAAAGAGTTTCATCTAAAAATTGAAATTAGAGATATTTTTGAGCATACAACGATTGCTAGTCTGTCTGCTTACATCGATAAATTAATGGCAGTAAATCATGATAGGGAAGAACAGGAGACGCAAGTATTTAAAGTTGCAGATAAGGAAAGTTATCAATTATCAAGTGCTCAAAAAAGAATCTGGTTTTTAAATAAGTATAACGCCATTAATAGAGTATATGATACACCACTACACATATATATTGAGCCGAGTTTAAAAAAGGATATTTTACAAGATACCATAAGGTTTTTAGTTGAACGACACGAAATGCTACGAACAGTGTTTATTGAAAGAAATGGGGAGCCTAGACAAGTCATCTTAAACTCAATAGCGATTGATTTGATTCACGATGAGATTGAACACATGTCTAAAAAAGAACAACAAGAATATATACGTACAACAATAAATCAAACGGATCATACACCATTTGATTTAGAAAATGGCCCTCTTTTTAGGATTAGAATTTTTAATCTGAATAAGAAAAATTCTTATTTATATATCAATTTACATCACATTATTACAGATGAGTGGAGTGTAAGGAATTTATTAGATGAATTAATGAAGGTATATAGTGCCTTTGCAAAACGTAGAAATCCTGAGTTGCCAACTATCTCTAATCGATATGTAGATTATGCTGAGTGGGAACAGGAGCAGTTAAATTTAGGTCGGTGGGATACGGAAAAATCTTATTGGATGGCCGAACTTGCAGCACCTCTTCCTATACTAAATCTTCCTTTAGATTTTAGTAGGAATCGTCAAAGTACAAATAAGGGTACAGTATTTGAAATGAAGTTAGATAATGAAATGAAAGAGTCTTTGAAACAAGTATGTGAACAAGAGAATGTTTCTATGTATATGCTATTTTTAGCAGCGTATATTCAATTGTTACATTATCTAACGGATCAAAAAGATATTATTGTAGGTACACCGGTTGTTGGAAGGAATCATCAAGAATTTGAACAAATACAAGGATTCTTTGTAAATACCCTAGCAATTAGAACACAATTAAATGATGTGAAAAATTTAACACAGCTATTACAAGTAGTGAGAGAAAAATGTTTGAATTCTTTCCAAAACCAATCGTACCCATTTGATAAAGTAATTGAACAAATAAATCCTGATAGAAGCTTTGGAAATAACCCGATCTTTTCTACTATGTTTAGTTATCAGAAAGATATTCTACAGCAACATGATGCGTACAAGCTTCAATTGTTACCTAATAAACAAGATATTAGTAAGTTTGACATTTCTTTAGCTGTTGAGGAAGGATTTGATTATGTAGGGGTTTCATTTGAGTATGATATTAATCTCTTCAAGGAAGAGTCAATTAATAGGTTTACTCAAAATTTACTTACTATACTGGACGCATTCATTCATCAACGAACAGTAGCATATGAAAATCTTTCATTCCTATCACAGGAAGAAGAATCTTTATATAAAAAGGTAAATCATACAGAAAGACTATATCCTTATTTTCAAAATATACAGGAGCAATTCTATATGCAAGTAGATAGACAATCCAATCGGATTGCTATAGCGACTGCAACGGAATCTTTAACATATAGACAATTAAATATGAGCTCTAATCAAGTAGCTCAACATTTACTCGAAAAAGGTATAAAAAGAGGTGATAAGGTAGCCATATTTTTAGATAGAAGTATGAATAGTATCGTTTCTATGCTTGGAATATTAAAAGCCGGTGCTGCCTATATACCAATCGATGTAAAATACCCTGAGGATAGAATAAATTATATAGTTCGTGACAGTGAGGCATGTAGAATTATAACGAGTTACAAATTCAAAAGTCATTTGAATGTAAGTGATTATAAGGTTTCAATAATAGAGGATATATATCGTACGACTATAAATGATGATGTGAAAATTTTAAATAAACCAGATGACTTGGCATATGTAATTTATACGTCAGGCTCAACAGGAAAACCAAAAGGTACATTATTAACGCATAAAGGAGTGTTAAATTTAGTTGAATGGAGAAATGAAGTATTTCAGATCTCTCCAAATGATAAAGTAACACAGTTTTATTCCCATAGTTTTGATTCTTCAGTATCAGAAATTTTTTCTACCTTGTTAAATGGGGCGGAACTATATGTATTAAGTGATGAACAGCGCTATTCAACTGTCGCATATGCTCAAGCCATTCAAGAAACTCAAGCAACTATTTCTGACTTACCAACAGTATTTTTCAATGAATTATCGACTTCATTAACTAAACTGGATAGCGAAAAGATACGTTCTTTAAGATTTATAATAATGGGAGGGGAAGCTGCATCAACAAATGCTATTAGAAGTTGGCAAAGTACCTTTAAAAACAAAGTACAGCTGGTAAATGAGTATGGCCCTACTGAAGCAACCGTTTCAGCAATGTATTATTTCATACCAGTTTTAGAAGAAGAAAATAATCTTTTAGGAAGCATACCGATTGGTATTCCAATTTCTAATACAAGGGTTCATATATTGAATTCATATATGCAACATTGTCCGGTAGGGGGCATGGGTGAATTATATATTGAAAGTTTAGGATTGGCCCAAGGGTATTGGAAGCAGGAAGAGAAAACAAAACAGGCATTTATTTCTAATCCATTTTCAGAAGATAATAGTAAAAGATTATACCGAACCGGCGATTTAGCAAGATGGTTACCAAATGGAAATATAGAATTTATGGGAAGAAAAGATAAGCAGGTTAAAATTAGAGGGCACAGAATTGAATTAGGAGAAATAGAAGATGCAATGTTACAACTTGAGGGGATAAGTCAGGCTGTAGTAACACAAACGAAAGATGGAATGTTACTGCAAGCATACTATAAAACAGTGGACGGTATAGGGATAGAGAAAAATAAGTTGGCAATACATTTATCAAATGTATTGCCAGAATATATGGTCCCTAAATATTACTCTCATGTGTTAGAAATACCAATAACAGCGAACGGGAAAATTGATTTTGAAAAACTGCCAAAAATAGAGTTTGATCATGAGCAAAACGATGAGTGTAAACTTAAACCTCAAACTAAAGTGCAAAAAAACATTGCAAAGGTATGGTCTGAAGTTCTAAACGTAAAATCTATAGGGTTAAAAGATGATTTCTTTAATTTGGGTGGACATTCTTTAAAAGTTATGCCTGCATTAGTCAAATTAAAACCGTTATACCCTAACTTGAAAATTCAAGATTTCTTTAAGTATAGAACCATAGAAAAATTAGCCTCTCATATTGAAGAGATGGAAGATATGTCGTTCAAGAAAGAGAAAAATATGAATGTAGCATGTATGGAAAATGAAACGAAAACGACTCCTGTTTATGAAACAACTAAATTAGAAGAATGTGAGTTAGATATGGTGAATTATCCAAAGGCAGTTTTCCTTACAGGGGCAACAGGATATTTAGGAGCACATATTTTAGAAAGGTTATTACAGTTACCATCTACGACTATTTACTGTTTAGTAAGAAAAAGTGAGGATCAAGTAATTGGTGCAAAGTTAAAAGAAAGAATGGAGTTTTATTTCGGTAAAGAAATCCTCCAAAAGTTAAAGGAGAGAGTAGAATTAATTGAAGGGGATTTATCTTTGATGAATCTAGGTCTAGATTCAAAGCAATTGGACCATTTAAAGAATAGAGTAGAGTCAATCATACATTGTGGTGGAGAAGTTAGACACTATGGAGAACGTGAGCATTTTCAAAAGGTAAATGTTCAGTCTACAAAATACTTATTGGAATTAGCTAAGAACACAAATGCACGTTTTCATTATATATCGACTTTAAGTGTAGTAGGTCAGGCTGAAAGCGATCCAAAAGAATTTGAATTCTTTGAGTCTAATTTTGATAGAGGACAAAATTTAGATAATCTGTATCTAGAAAGTAAGTTTCAAGGCGAGAAATTGGTCAGAGAGGCAATGGAAAAAGGAGTTCGTGCCACGATATACCGTGTGGGGAATTTAGTGGGTAACTCTAAAACAGGTAAATTTCAATACAATATTAATGAAAACGCATTTTATAGATTATTAAAAGGAATATGTCTATCTAGCATAGCTCCTGACGTCAATACGTATGTAGATTTAACGCCTGTAGACTATGGAAGTTTAGCTATTACTGAATTATCTTATAAGGCCAATACAGTAAATAAAACCATGCATATTTGTAATCCAAATCAGCTTAAATGGGACCAATTTATTAATAGTTTACAAGCTTTTGGATACGATATCCTGTTAATGAAACAAGAGAAGTATATAGAGAAATTTTTTAATACGAATCTAACTACTGATGAACAGAAAGCTTTAGAGCTCATAATGCCTTTATTAGAATCTGTAGAAGAGCTATCAGTAGCTATACCTTCTTGTTTATACACGCAAGGATATTTGAAGAATATACACTGTGTAGAGCCAAATCAAGAGTATATCAATTTGTTATTAAATTATGCTATGAATATAGAGTATTTACCATTAATTAAAGAACCAATACTGATGTAGTATACTCTATCTATTTTGAGCAAAAGGGAAGAAGGGTTTCACTTCGAAACTTTTTATTTAAAAATCTTAATTATTTGAGTACAAAAAATAAAAGATTGTATAGCGAAGAAGTAATAATGAAAAAGAACCTGTTTTCCATGGAAAACAGGTTCTTTTTGGGGGTAAAGATAACTTAGGGGTACGGAAAAGATTCTTTCCCAATATGATTGGGATCGCACTATCGAGAATATAAATATGCAATTATGCATATTTATATTGAATATTTTTAATAACTTTAAAATCTAATATATAATTAAAAAGTTTTTAATGAATTGATAAGGAGATGCGAGTATGAAGAAAGTCATAGGACTTATAGTATCATTATTTTTATTATTCTCTACCTATGCACCAACATTTACAGCAGCAGCCGAAGTTTTAAATAAAGTAGGCTGGGTGAAGGAAAATGAGAATTGGTACTATTATCAAAAAGATGGAAGTAAGCAAATAGATAACATTACTTTAGATGGAATAGAGTATTCCTTTTTTAAAGATGGGAGGCTATTCCAAGGGAGAAAACAGGTAGGAAAAGAGGATTTATATTATAGTGAGCCTGGTAAATTAAAGACTGGATGGAGTTTTTCTGCAACTTCATGGAGCTATTTAAAAGATGGTAAGTATGTGACAGGAACATTTACCTATCAAGGAAAACCATTTGAAATTAATAAGTATGGGGATATGGAAAAAGGATGGATTACTCTTCGTTCTGCTGTTAAAAGAATCTATCCAAAGCCAGAAACAAAATTTCTATTTAAATCTAAACCTGTAAAGGATGGAGATGTCTTAGAGGTCATTTCAAAGCAGGGGTTATGGTATCAGGTTAAATATCAAGGAGAAGTCGGTTATGTTCGGATATTTGAATCTGTTGTAATTGGTGAATCACCAGTTCGTTCATGGGATGTAACAAAGGAAGCAACGAATTTGTCTCATTTTATGATAACGGAGTATCATAAAGATCCTGAAAAATACTTTCCACCCAATATTCAAAAGAAATTTGATAAACAACTAGATAGTGATTTAGCTCTTCTTGCGAATGGATTAAAATGGATTGATCAATTAAAAGAAGCACTCTATTTAGATAATAAACAAGGATGGGTACAAGAAGAAGGGAAATGGACATATTATAAAAAAGATGGACAAAGAATAACTGGTTTCCAAGCAATTGATGGGAAACGTTATTATTTTGGTACTGATGGTTTTATGCAAACGGGATGGTTACATACAAATGGATCAGATTATTATCTGGGAACCGATGGTGTGATGCAAACAGGAGTCCAACATATTGACGGGAAAATCTATTACTTTAGTCCGTTAGGTTCTGTACAGTCAGGATTTACAAATGTTGAGGGGAAACCTTATTATTTTGATGCTTCTCATGAATCAAAAAATGGTTGGATGAAGCAAGAGTTTAGTTGGTACTTACTACAGCCTTCAGGTGCATTACAAACAGGAGATTTTACCTATAAAGACAAGAAATTCTCCTTTAATCAAGACGGAGAAATGGTTAAAGGTTGGATTACTTTAGAATCCCTTGTTAAAAAAGTATATCCAGAACCAGATTTAAGAAAAGTATTGCGTGCAAAACGTGTGAATAATGGCGAAGTGATAGAAGTTACTGGAAAAATTGGCTCTTGGTACGAGGTGAATTATCAGGGAGAAAAAGGATACGTACGTATTCATGATGCTATTATCTTTGATCAGGAAGCTAAAAGTCCACTTACTTTGCTTGATGGAAAAGTAAAGATATTTGAAGGTGTATTAGATTATTTAAAAAGTGACGAAACAGTCATAAATAACACAATTGGAATTTTAGAAAAAGAAGAACAACGTTTGTTAGATGATGCAGAGAACTGGGAGAGTATTTCAAGGAACGTAAACAACGCAAAGCAAGATGTACAGTATAAAGTACAAGTGATGAAAGATGCACATGGTAAGTTACAAGAACTTGTAAATGCAATGAAAGGTGACATAAAAAATTTAACCGTTACCCAAAGGAAAGAACTTGTAAAATTACTTGGAGCTGATGGAAAAGAATTATTAGATTTTGGTGTAGAGACATATAGTTTTATACTCCAGTACTATGAATCACTTATTGAGGCCTATGTTGGTTATTATCAGGCATTAGATGTGGTTGCGGCCAAAGCGATTGAATGTCAAAATGAGATTAATAAAGATATTCATCAAATCACATTGAATATGCAAGAGTTATCGAAAGGGTTATCTGGTGTAGTTAAAGATTTAGGACCAGTTGTAAATAGCTCCATTAATCTGAAACATTCCATTGATGAGGCAAAACCTGGGATGGAGGAACTTGTACAAGTAACACGAAAAAACGCTCCAATCATTGCGAAAGACTTACAAGCATTGGATGCGAAAGTCCCAGGATTCTTCACAGATTTCAATATGGGAATAGATCTTGCAAATATCTTTATGGACTCGGCTAATAAAATAGCAAGTCATAAAGTTGATGTATCTGCTGCAGCTAGAAATATTGGTAATATTGATTTAAGTAGTGCATTGTATGATTTGGGTGGAGATCCATCTCGTATTTATAATCGTGCGAATGATGGGGATTTATCATTCGTATTGGGTATTACACCAATAATTGGTACAGGAAAAGAAATTGGACAACTTATCAAAGGTGAAGACTTAGTAACAGGTCAAAAATACGGTCCAGACGATTATGCATGGGGCACATTGGCCGTCGTATCTGGTGGTACAACACGAGTTGTTGGTAAAGTTGTAGGGAAGATTGGCGATCTTGAAAAGAAAGGAAAAGCACTTGAAGCAGCTGCTAAAGGTGGTCGTTCTGGAGAGATTGTTCTGGATAAGGTTCAAACATATGAACAAGCAAGAAATAAAGCAATGAGTTTATTGGGAGATTTAGGGGCTGATTCACAACCATTTATAGGAACAATGGAAAAAAGCGCTGGTTATGGTAAAATTGTTGGTAGAAAAACAGCCGATAATAAAGCTAGATGGCGTTTAGACTATGATCCTAATAAAGGAATGCATATCAATGTAGAAGATTTTAGAAATGGAAAGAAAGAGCAAGCAATAAAATATGCAATTCCTTTTGAAGGAAATGAAGAAACTTTTAAAGCATTATTAAAACATTTAAATAATTAATCAGGTGATAAAATGGCAACATTATTAGAAGAATGTATAGAGGCATTAGGAGTAAATATTGAGATTTTAGAAGAAACACAAGGAAGAACAATAATAAGAAAATTTGAAAATACATTTCCTATCACATTTTGGGGAAGAATTGATTGGGAAAATATTCAAAAATATGTTGAGCTATACAATGAGGATGAAATAAAAGCATATTTACAGAATTGTTTTGGAACATATTCTCATATGGTATATCTTATTTGGGATGACGCGACATTACCAGTAATTAAGACAGAATTGCATCAAGTTTTGGAAGTAATATATGATGTTACAGCTGTTAGTTTTGATACATGGATATACTCACCAGATATAGGGTTTGTTATTGAATATCATCATGATGGTGATATTCGTATTGGAGACGTAAAAAATATTATTAAATAAATAGTTTTTTATAAACAAACGTAGGATCATTGATTCCTACGTTTGTTTAGTGTTAAGTAAAAATTTAATCACCTGAAAGTATTAGGAAATACGGGTAACTATGACAGATCCTAGATGGCCTCAGGAAGACGGATGGGTCAAAATGGCCCATAATGTAAATGGTGTGGAAATACATTATGTTAAAAATACAAAAACTGGTGAATTTGATGATTTTAAATTTAATGATAAAAAATAAATAAGGGGCATTTATTATGAAAGTAACTTGTTTGTACAACACTGGAGATTATCTAACAAAGGCAACAGAGGAAACATTTAATTTAACCATTGAAAAAGAGTATATTGTTTATGGAATATGTAAATTACAAAGTGATGAGTTAACATATTTAATCTTAGGAGAACGTGAAAATATGCCATCATGGTATCCAGCAGAATTATTTAAAATATCCGATGCGTTACAACCTTTAGAATGGTATTGTGCAGAACACAAACAGGTTAAAGATACAACTATAGATTATATATGGGGATATAAAGAGCTAACCTTGGATGATTCACATGCTCTGGGGTTAATAGAAAGAGAAAATAAAGATATGGAACTATTTTTAAAGCGTAAAGCTGAGATTGACGAATTTGAGGAATTGTATAAATAAATTAAATTTATTTATGAAAAACGTAGGAATTAAATATTCCTACGTTTTTTGTTTATAACATTTAAATACCTGATTTTTACAAAGGTTAAAGGATCAAATGGAAAATTTTTAATTTATCCTGCATAAGCAGAATCGTTTCTGTAATTCTACTTAATAGAATACTCCCCTGTATATCATCATTATTGAGTCCTGATTCCATGAGATTGAAGTTAAGATATATTGAAAAGATCTTATTGAGATTTCTTGTCAATTTCTCATTAGTTTTCAGTTTATTCGGAAATTTGGTGGTTTTAATTTTACAGTTTAGTGAAATAGTGGGTTTGAAGATAATATAAAGCGTCTGCAGGACAATAGTTATGGGTATAAGATGAAAATATTGTATGTGCATAGCGAAACATAACGGAAGGATAAACAGTACTGTAGCATATGAAACTTATTTGGTCTGTCTTAGGAGTCGTACAATGCATAATTGTAAGTCAGCAATCCTAGAAATAAGTTTGCCTTCGGTAGGAAGCGTTCCACTAACGATGTTCATACTCAATATTTTTTTAAAACGTTTGAAGGAATTTAGTTTATGTATATAACTTTATGAAGAATATTAAATCTGTAGCATATGTAATTCCTCTGGAATGGATTCACGTATAGATCCTCATCTAAATTAAAAGATTTCACATATAATTTCATTTATGTTTAAAGTTTAAAAGCTCACCATAGATGATTTATAGAGAATGCAATTATAAATGCAAGAAAATCTAGTTTAAAATTGAGAATTCGTTCTATTTTGGTTAGATATGGAATAAATGAATTTTATTTCTCAATATTCACTGTATGTCACTTTTTTGTTTTTTTCTATATGATATTGGAAAAAGTATGCTTAATTTTATAACATAAATCCCCTACAAAATTATTACTCTACAAATTAATTTCTTAAAGAAAACTTCTTGTGAATATGTTACTAACTACATAAAGTGTAATATTAACAGAATTATTACCAAAGTATTAGGTTTTTAGAATGAAAAATGAATGCTCAAAATATCATTGAAATCCAGGAATAGAAATCGTAATTAAAATTTTTTGTTTTCTGTCAGGTATGTAAATCACTTTAGCTACTTTATGGGTAATTTCATGTGTTTTTTCTTTTGCTTAAATTTATGAAATAGGAGTATTAGCTCTAAGTATTGTAGCTAAGAGTATGTAAAGCATAGAAAATCCGAATTAAACAAAATAGGAGGAAAGTGAAAATGAAGCATCAAGATGATAGTAAAACTGGTTTGGAAATAGCGATTATTGGAATGGCAGGTAAATTTCCAGGTGCAAATGAAATAAACCAATTCTGGGATAACCTAAAAAATGGTGTTGATTCAATTTCTACATTTACTGAAGACGAGTTAATTAAAGAAGGTGTTAATTTAGAGGTTTTACAACATCCTAATTTTGTGAAAGCAAAAGGGTATTTGGAGGAAGTAGAATATTTTGATGAATCCTTTTTTGCTTATACACCTAGAGAAGCGAAAATAATGGATCCTCAGATCCGTATGTTACAGGAAACGACATGGGAAGCATTAGAGATGGCAGGCTATAATCCATTTGATTATGAAGGATTAATAGGGTTATATGTAGGAGCATCTACTAATTTTAATTGGATGAAGCACACGCCATTATTAAACAGTGATAGTGTGGTTGAGTTTTCAGAGGCAGGTACTCTTTCCTATAAAGATGCAATTTCAACGCTTACATCCTATAAGCTGGGACTTAAGGGACCGAGTTTTACATTATATACAGCATGCTCTACATCTCTTTTGAGCATTCATCTTGCATGTAGATCATTGTTAACTGGAGAATGCTCTATTGCAGCTGCAGGTGGAGTATCTATAACGTATCCTAAAAAGAATGGTTATAAATACCATGAAGGAATGACAAGTTCACCGGATGGCAAAGTACGTACTTTTGATGCAGAAGCCCAGGGTGCAGTTTTTAGTGATGGTGTAGGTATGGTAATACTAAAGAGATTAGAAGATGCGATTGCTGATGGGGATACAATCTATGGTGTAATTAAGGGATCAGCAGCAAATAATGATGGTGGTCGAAAAGTAGGCTATACTGCTCCGAGTGTTGAGGGACAGGCTGAAGTAATTCAAGCAGCTCATAGTTTTGCTGAAGTTGATCCTTCTACAATTAGTTATATAGAAACGCATGGAACGGCAACGCCATTAGGGGATTCTATCGAAGTAGAGGCTCTAAAGAGAGCGTTTCAAGATGTGGACAAGAAATCTTTTTGTGCAATTGGTTCTGTAAAGAGTAATGTAGGTCATTTAGATACAGCTGCAGGGGTAACGGGACTTATAAAGACAGTTTTATCTATGAGACATAAACAACTCCCGCCAACTTTAAATGTGAAGCGCCCTAACTCGAAAATTGATTTTATAGATAGCCCATTCTATATCAATACTGATTTGGTGAATTGGCAAAGTGAAGATAATGATCTTCTTCGAGCAGGTGTGAGTGCTTTCGGATATGGTGGAACTAACGTTCATATTGTATTAGAAGAAGCGCCTAAAGTTAAAAGTTCTGCTTCTACTAGAGAAAAAAAGTTAATGGTTCTTTCTGCTAGATCAAAAGAAGCTTTAAATAATGCTACAGTAAATATGGTTCAATATCTGGAATCTAATAAAGATGTTGAATTAGCAGATGTAGCATACACATTGCAAACTGGCCGTCGACCATTTCCGTATAGAAGAGCGGTCTTATGTAAGGATATAGATAGCGCCATAGACAATTTAAAAACAGTTAAAGATTTTCACGTAAAAACGCAAGAAAATCCAGATTTGATATTTGTGTTACCTAGCGAATACTCATCAATTATTGAGAATGTAAAAGAACTATACCAAAAGGAACCATTATTCTTACAAGTATTTGAGCGTAATATGACTGATGCCCAAATGTATACTGGAAAAGCATTGAAAGAAGCATTCTTTAAAGGAACAGATGATAGCTTGGTTGAAGATTTAACCTTCTTCGTCTGCTTGCAATCGATTATTGATGTATTAATTGAATGTGATGTACGTCCTTCTAACGTTATTGGTACAGGCCTAGCTGGAATGGTTTCAGATATTTATAATAAATCTCTTAAGCCAGAAGATGTCCTGAATCAATTAGTTGAGAACTATACAGAGTTACAGACAGAATGGACGCATGGAGAAAAAGTAGAACTTCTAACACAAGTTAAGGATGTAGATCCTAATTCTGTGATTGTACATATTGGAGAGTTGTTAAATTCTGAAATTAATAATAATCAGATTATTTTACGAAACGACTTGTTAGAGGTATTGGGACAAGCGTGGGAGTTAGGGGTAGAAATTAATTGGAGTAAACTGTATGAAGAGGAATATAGATTACGTATTGCCTTACCAACTTATCCTTTTGAGAAAAAACGATATTGGATAGATCCAGCTGAACAGCAAAATATAACTAATAGTGAAGAAACATCGATAAAGAAACGTTCTAATATAGCTGAGTGGTTCTATACTCCAGGTTGGATGGAAAAAGAAATTGTAGATGTAACTAAAGAATCTACTAAAAGTTGGTTGTTATTTTTAGACAATGAGCATATAGGCTTAGCTCTTAAAGAAAAGCTTGAAAGAGATGGACATCGTGTTATAACAGTCGGTCTGGGTCCTTCATATAAAAAGATTAGTTTAAATGAATTTACAATATGCCCTACTGAACAAGAAGATTATTATCAGTTATTTAATGAGCTACAAAAACAAGAGTGTTTACCAGAGGAGATTATTCACCTATGGAATGTGGATAATAAGGATTTAGGTATCGAGACCTTAGATACTGGATTCTATTCATTAATATCACTTGCAAAGACAATTAGTAAATTTAATTTACTTTATCCTATCAATATAAATGTTATGACGAATAATATGCAAAAGGTAGTAGGAGACGAGTCTATTATTGCAGAAAAATCTACTCTTTTGGCTCCTATAAAAGTATTTCCGCAAGAGTATCCAAATATTAGATGCCGTAGTGTAGATTTTATGTTGTCTGATAATGAAGAAGCATTAATATCAAACTTATATTCTGAAATTCAAACGGACATTATTGACACTGTAATAGCAATTCGAAATAACACTCGTTACATTCGAATCTATGAGCCTATACCTGATGAAAAAGTAAGTGAAATGCTAGTAATAAATGAAAATGAATTAGCTTCAAAAATTCCGAATGTTCGATCGGAAGGGGTTTATTTAATTACTGGTGGAATGGGAGGAGTAGGCCTTAAATTAGCAGAATATTTGGCGCGTACAGTAAAGGCTAAACTAATATTAGTTAGTAGAACAGCTCTTCCTGATCGTGAAGAATGGGATCAGATTCTTCACGATCAGATTGAAAATGAACAATTATGTCAACGTATTAACCATATTCAGAAGTTGGAGTCATTGGGAGCAAAAGTAATGACAGCTGTTGCTGATGTTGCTGATGAAGAGCAGATGAGAAACGTGATTCATCAGGCCGAGGCTAATTTTGGTCACATAAATGGGGTAATTCATGCAGCAGGTGTCTTACGTGTTAAATCAGCTCAGTGTCCAATGGAAAAGATAAGTAGGATTGAATGTGAAGAGCAATTTCTTCCTAAAGTACATGGTGTACTAGTTCTTGATAAGTTATTGAGTAATTATGATCTTGATTTTTGTTATCTTGTTTCATCACTTTCACCTATTTTGGGTGGATTAGGTTTTGTAGCCTATTCAGCAGCAAACCTTTACTTAGATAGTTTTTCAGACAAAGTGAGTAATACATCTAATAATCGATGGACCAGTATTAACTGGGGAGATTGGCAGTATACGGGAGCTCAACAGGTTAATAAAATATTCAATGCTCAAAGTATAGAAGCACTTGAAATGACATCTGAGGAAGGACAAAAAACATTCCAATGTGTGCTTGGTTTAAGTGGTTTAAATCAGGTAATTATTTCTTCAGGAGATTTAAATAAACGTTTTGATCAATGGATTAATCTGAATTCTCGTAAACGAATTTCTGAATTGGAAACTCAAACGAAAATGAGAGATAAGTTCAGAACTCAAGATGAAGTAGAGGAAATAATTATAGGAATTTGGAAAGAGTTTTACAGTGTTGATACTGTAAATGTAAATGAAAATTTCTTTGATCTTGGTGCAACTTCACTTCATATAATTCAAATTCATGAGAGATTAATTAATAGATTAGAAAAACAGATTTCAATTGGAGTTATGTTTGAGTATCCAAGTATTCGTTCTTTAGCGAGATACTTAAGTGGAGATAAGCAAAAGAATCAAGTTAAACATACAAAACGTTTTAATCGAAAAACGAAAGAAGATAACGATATTGCAATTATAGGAATAGATGGACGTTTTCCTGGAGCACAGAATGTAAATGAATTTTGGAATAATATAAAGTCTGGTACAGAGTCTATTCAATTTTTTACAGATGAAGAGTTAATTGAATCTGGTGTGAATCCTATGGAAGTAAAAAGCCCTAATTATGTTAAAGCGAAAGGGTATTTGGAGGGTACTGATAATTTTGATGCTCCATTCTTTGATTATACACCTCAAGATGCATCATTAATGGATCCACAACTACGAGTATTCCATGAATGTGCGTGGTCTGCCCTTGAACATGCTGGATATAATATTGAGACCTACCCGGGCCTAATTGGTGTATATAGTGGGGCATCTCCTAACTTATATTGGCAAGTGTTATCTACTCTATCAGAGGCAAATGAACCAGCTGGGCAATTTTTAATTTCATTACTTAACGACAAAGACTCGCTTAGTACTCAAATTTCTTACAAATTTAACCTTAAAGGACCAAGTATGAATATCTTTACGGGATGTTCAACATCATTGGTGGCTATTCATAATGCAAGCCAAGCATTATTACAGGGGCATTGTGATATTGCTATAGCTGGAGGAATTACATTAACTCAACCTGAAAAAGCAGGTTATACCTACCAAGAAGGAATGCTATTTTCTTCAGATGGTCATTGTCGTCCTTTTGATGAAAATGCAAATGGAATGCTTTTTGGAGACGGTGTTGGGATTGTTGTTCTGAAGCTTTTACAGGAAGCTATAAATGATGGGGATACTATACATGCAGTAATAAAAGGAACGGCGATTAATAATGATGGGAATCGGAAAATTGGTTACACTGCACCTAGTGTAGAGGGTCAAGTAGAAGTTATTAAAATGGCGCAACATGAAGCAAATGTAGAACCTGAGTCCATTTCCTATATTGAAACACACGGAACTGCTACTAAACTAGGAGATACCATTGAGATCAAGGCGCTTAGTGAAGTGTTTAACTCTAATGAAAAACAATCTGTACCAATTGGATCTGTTAAAGCAAATGTCGGCCATCTAAATGCAGCGTCTGGTGTTGCTGGTCTAATTAAAACGGTCTTTGCGATGAAAGATCAGGTTCTTCCGCCAAGTGTGAATTTCACAAAACCAAACACGCAAATTGGATTTGAAAAGACACCTTTTTATGTAAATCAACAATTAAATGAGTGGAAAGAGGATAATAAACCATTACGTGCAGGTGTTAGTTCATTTGGTATTGGTGGTACAAATGCACATATTATTTTGGAGGAGGCACCAAAGCTTGAAGCAACCTCAAATAGTAGACCATACCAGATGTTAATGATTTCGGCAAAATCGAAAGATGCTTTGGATCGTATGACTTTGAATTTAGGAAATCACCTTGAAGAGAATCCTCATGTGAATTTGGCAGACGCTAGTTATACATTGCAAATTGGACGTAAGGAATTCAAGCATAGGAGAGCTTTAGTTTGTTCCAGTACCCAAGAGGGAATTGAACAATTAAACCAGCCAGAAGGAAGAAGAGTACAATATGCAAATGTAAAAGAGGAACATCCTAAAATTAACTTCCTGTTTTCTGGGAACGGATCGCAATATGTAAACATGGGGTTAGAATTATACGAACAAGAGGCAATTTTCCGTGAAGCTATGGATGAATGCTTTGCAATTCTTCAATCTGTTACGAATGTAAACATGAAAGAAGTGTTATACCCAACTACTTTCAGTATTGATGAGGCCACGGAAAAATTAAAAAGAATGGAATTTAGTCAACCAATTCTTTTCGCGTTTGAATACGCAGTTGCGAAACTATTAATGGGTTGGGGAATTAAACCTGAAGCAATGATTGGATATTCTTTTGGTGAATATGTAGCTGCTTGTTTAGCAGAAGTATTTACTTTGGAAGATGCATTTAAATTAGTTGTAAAAAGAGGTCAGCTAATGAGTAGTCTCCCTGCAGGGGTAATGCTTAGTGTTCCGCTTCCAGAAGAGGAATTAATTCATTTAATTAATTCTTTTGAAAAAGAATATCAACATACCATTTCTTTAGCGGTAGTTAATGGTCCAGCTTGTATAGTTTCTGGGACAGAAGAAGCAATTGTAGATTTTGAAAATGAATTAAAGAAAAAGCGTTTAATGTGTATGCGAGTAACAATAGAAGGAGCAGCACATTCACACGAACTGGATTCAATTCTGGACGAGTATGCTTCCTATGTTAGTACATTGACACTTAGAGAACCTAAAATACCTTATTTATCAAACTTGACTGGTACTTGGATACGACCTGAAGAAGCAACAAACCCAGTTTATTGGGTAAAACATATGCGTGGAACTGTTCGATTCTCTGATGGAATTCAAGAGTTGAATAGCGACAATACAAGTCTATTCATAGAGATTGGTCCTGGAAATGACCTTAGTAGGCTTACTAGTCGCCTTTTAGACTATGAAAATGGTAATGAAAGAATATTTAATACGGTTCGATCTGTTCAACAAGATGTATCAGATATGTATTTCTTATTTAGTCACATCACTCGAATGTGGGTAACAGGTATTTCTATAGATTGGGAACAATTTTATAAAGATGAGAAGAGAAGACGTATCCCATTACCAATGTATTCTTTCAATAAAATATCTTATAAATTACAAGGTAATCCGTATGATTTAGGTCAAAAGCTTAATAGTAAGCAATCTAAAATTAGTAAGAATAACAACATTTCTGAATGGTTCTATACACCGCAATGGAAAAGTTCTACATTGTTTGAATCAAATCATGATGTGAATGAGACATGGATTGTTTTTGTGGATCAAGAAGGATTAGGTAATGAACTAGTTAAGGACTTATTAAATAAAGGGGAGAGAGTAGTTACAGTAGAACCTGGCTTTGCTTTTAATAAGGAGAATAACGATCGTTTCATTATAAATCCTGAAGAACGTACAGATTACGTTAAGTTATTGGATGAAGTACAGGAAATATGTGGTTTACCTACAAGAATAGTTCATATGTGGGGAATTACGGATGAGGAAAGACAAGCCTCAATTGAATATGTAAATTGTAAACAAAACTTAGGATTCTATTCAATTTTTTACTTAACTCAGGCACTAGGAGACAAGAATATCTCTGATTCAATCTCAATTCGAATTATTACAAATGGTGTTCAACAAGTGATTGGTGATGAAGAATTAATTCCAGAAAAATCAACTGTACTTGGAACGTCATTAGTTGTTCCACAAGAGTATTCTTATCTTTCTTGTTCAAGTGTTGATGTTGTTTTACCTCTAAACAAAGAATGGAAGAGCAGGTTAATAAATCAATTAGTAGAAGAATGTCTTTCAAATACGAATGATAAGATGATTGCTTATCGAGGAAATAAAAGATTTGTTCAAACTTACGAGCCTTTACAACTAGAACAGCCAGCTAAAGAGAAACTGCCGTTACGAAAAAATGGAGTTTACCTTATTACAGGAGGACTCGGAGGTATTGGTACAATTCTTGCGAAACACTTGGCTCAAACTGTACAAGCCAACTTAGTTCTTCTTACACGTACAGGTCTGCCAAATCGTGATGAGTGGGATATGCATTTGAAGGAAAATACGATGTATTCGGACAGAATTCGTAAAGTTTTAGAGATAGAAGAAACGGGATCTAAAGTTTATGTACTTGCTGCTGATGTTACAGATCAATCACAACTATACGAAGCAATTCATAAGGCAGAACAAGAATTTGGAAAGATTAATGGTGTAATTCATGGTGCAGGTATTCTTGGTGGAAAGACTTTTAATTTAATTCAGGAACTTGAAAAAGAGGACTGTGAGGAACAATTTTCTGCAAAAATTTATGGTCTTCTCAATTTAGAAGAGTGCTTACGAAATAAAGATTTAGATTTTTGTGTTCTAATGTCTTCAATTTCAGCGGTCTTAGGTGGATTAGGTTATGTATCATATGCTGCTTCAAATATATACATGGATGTTTTTGCACAATATATAAATCGTTATTCCAACCTGCCTTGGATAAGTGTCAATTGGAGTGATTGGAAATACTGGGAAGATGAAGAAAAAGATATGCAGATAGGTGCAAGTGTACATGAATTATCTATGACACCTGAAGAAGGAGTTCAGGCTTTTAATATAGCACTGTCATGGAAACAAGGGGAAGTACTGATTCATTCTCCAGGAGAACTGCAAGCGCGTATTGATCAATGGGTGTTATTAAATTCTTTCAATGATGAGAAGGAAGAAGAATTAGATTCTACGTTATACCATTCTAGACCACAACTCTTGACTGAATATGTAGCACCTCGTAATGAGGTAGAAGAAAAGCTTTCAAAAATTTGGAGAAATATATTTAAAGTTTCAGAAGTTGGTGTTCATGATGATCTTCTGGAACTAGGTGGAGATTCACTTAAGGCTATTACTATTGTTTCAAAAATTCATAAAGAGTTTAATGTTGAAGTTCCTATTAAAGAACTCTTTACTCTATCAAATATTGAGAAACTAGCAAATTATATTTCAAGGGCAGATAAGAGTGAATTTGATGTTATTGTTCCAGCTGAACCTAAATCTCATTATCAGCTTTCTTCAGCTCAGAAGAGATTTTATGTATTACACCGATTGTATCCAGAAAGTACAGCTTATAATGATACTTCCGTTATTCTTTTGAATGGAAAATTAAACATTGAACGTTTAGAAAAGGCGTTCACTCAATTAATTAAGCGTCATGAAATATTTAGAACTACTATTGAAATGAAAAATGATAAACCGGTACAAATTATTCATGATCATGCTGATTTCCATATTACTCAAATTGAGGGCTTTGAATCTGAAGTGGAACAAATAATTAATGAATTTATTCGCCCATTTAATTTTAATAATGCTCCATATTTCCGTGTAGGGTTAATTAGATTGGAAGAACAAAAACATATTTTAATTATTGATTTACATCATATAGTAACCGATGGAGTTTCCTATGATATTTTTGTTAGAGATCTATTTGCGCTTTACTCAGGAGAGAAATTACCAAACTTAAAAATACAGTATAAGGATTACTCAGAATGGCAGCAGAGTGAAAAAGAAAAAGAAATTGCTCTCAAACATGAACAGTATTGGCTAGAGCAATTTAAAGATGGTGTACCTGTCTTGAATATGTCTACTGATTATACAAGACCTGAAATAATAGATCTGAAAGGTAGTAAAATATCCTTTACTATTGATTCAAAAGTTACCAAGAAAATTAAGCGTTTATTAGCAAAAGAAGAAACTACATTATATACGCTAATGCTCTCTGTATATAATATTTTGCTAGGTAAATATACTGGCCAAGAGGATGTTGTTATTGGTTCACCAATTACTGGTCGTCCACATGCGGATTTACAAGATATTATAGGAGTATTTGTAAACATGTTAGGGATAAGGAACTATCCAAGAGCTGAACAAAGGTTTACTCAATTCCTATTTGAAGTAAAAGAACAGGTTTTACAAGCGTTTGAACATCAAAAATGTCAATATGAGGACCTGGTTAATCAATTAGGACTTCAAGGAACGTATAATAGGAACCCACTTTTCGATGTTTCATTTGTTATGCAAAATATGGATGAAGATCATATGTTTATCGATGGTTTAGAATTAAAGACATATGATCACGACTTTAAGCGCGCGCAAATGGATTTATTGCTAAGAGTGGTTGAATTGGAAGATACAATTGAACTGACTATGGAATATGCAACCTCTTTATATACTAGGGACACGGTTCAAAAGTTATGTGAGCGTTATGTTGAGATTTTTGAACAAATTGTAGATCATCCTGAAATTTTATTAAAAGATATTTCATTTAAACAAGAAATTCAAGAACTGCAACCAGTTAAGGTATCAGTAGATTTTGGGGATTTTAACTTTTAATTGATTATTGTCAGGAGTGAGTAACTATGGTTGAACGAATAGCGAATAAAGATAAAGTAATTGCCGCAAATGAACGAATAAAGGAAAGAGAATTTTGGTTAGAAAACTTATCAGGGGAACTGGCTGACTGCCATTTCCCTTATGATTACCGGACCTCAAACAAACAGGTGAATTTATCAAATATTAGCATAAAACTAAAAGAGGAATTGTCCGAGAAGATTTTAAAGTTAGCAAATGGATCAGATCTTCAATTGCACATGATTCTTGCTGCGGGACTTACTTTGCTGTTAAATAAATATACTAGATTGCAAGATATATGCATTGGTACACCTGTTTTAAAACAAGACAGTGATATTAACCTTATTAATACTTTGTTAGTTTTAAGACATGGTCTTGAGGAACATATGACATTTAGACAAATTCTCCAGCATGTTAGTACAGTAATGGTTAATGCTTTAGAACATCAAAATTTCCCATTGGAAAGTTTACAACCAGTTTTGAGTAACTACCTTCCAGAGGGACGTAATTATCCATTCCGTACTGCAATTTTGCTAGAGGAAATTCAAGATTTAAATTATTTAAGTGAGAGCAATGCTGAGATTATATTCTCTTTCCGTCAAGTAAATGGGTGTATAGAAGTTGATATGTATTTTAATGAGCATCTATACAAAACATCTACTGTTACGCGATTTGGTCATCATTTTATAGACTTGTTAGAGCAAGCTTTACTACAACCGAATACACCGCATATGGAGTTAGATTGGGTTAGTGATAATGATGTAAGAGAGTTAATTACATTTAATCAAACTGGGTTAGATTACCCGCATCATTTAACGGTGATACAGTTATTTGAAGAACAAGTCATGCATAATCCAAATAAGATTGCTGTTTCTGATGAAAAAAGAGAAATAACATACGCTCAATTAAAAGAAAAGGTAGATCTGGTTGCCAGTTCTCTACATAAAAAAGGAATTGGAAAAGGACACATTGTTGGCCTTATGATGGATCGATCAATTGATGCAGTAATTGCATTGATAGGTATTTTAAAAAGTGGGGCTGCTTATTTACCTATTAACATATATTTGCCACATAAACGGATAGAGGCAATGCTACAAGAATGTAAATCTCCACTTTGTATAGTAAAACCAGAAATTATTAGTGAAGATTTTACAAGGGAAATCCAAGATTGTAGTATGGTGAGTTTTAATGAACTACTTGAAACAGAATTGGTTAGTTTCCCTTCAGTAAGTACACCTTATGATTTGGCATATGTTATTTTTACTTCTGGAACAACAGGTAATCCTAAAGGAATTATGATTGAAAATCGTAGTGTTATAAATTTAATTTTCGGGTTAAAAAATGAAATATATGATAAATATAGTTCCTCTATGCGAATCGGGTTAGTATCACCTTTTGAGTTTGACGCTTCAGTACAAAACATGTTTGGTGCGCTTCTATTAGGAAATAGTTTATTTATAGTACCTGAGGAAGCAAGAACTGATGGGCAGAAGCTAATTAATTTTTATCAAGAAAAGCAAATAAATATCGCGGATGGAACGCCGATGCATCTTCGATTATTAACTAATTTTATAGATGGAGAGGTAGAATATTCATTTAAACATTTTATTATTGCTGGAGAGGAATTACCACCGAAATTAGCACGGAAATTCCTTGGTTTATTTAATGAAAACTGCCGACCAGATTTAACAAATGCTTATGGGCCTACAGAGACAACTGTAGATTCTACATGCTATCATGTTCAGCACGCTGAGTTAGAATTTATGAATCAATTACCAATAGGAAGACCTCTAGCTAATCAAAAAGTTTATATTATGGGTGATAATCAACAATTACAACCCGTTGGAATTCCTGGGGAGTTGTGTATTTCAGGAGAAGGGCTAGCAAGAGGGTATTTAAATCAACCTAAGTTAACTATGGACAAATTTGTTCCTATACAAATCACCAAAACAGGTTCTTCTATTATAGATGACAAGGTATATCGTACTGGAGACTTGGCTCGCTGGTTACCAGATGGAAACCTTGAATATTTAGGCCGTATGGATGATCAAGTCAAAATTCGTGGATTACGAATTGAATTAGGAGAAATAGAAAAGCAACTATTACGTTATCCTGAAATTGGTGAAGCTATTGTAATTACACGTAAAAAAGAGGGAGAAGATGCTCCGGTTTTATGTGCATATGTTGTTATGAATTCTTCAGCTAAAGTAGAAGAGGTACGCCAATTCCTTAGAGAGTATTTACCTTTTTATATGATTCCTGCATACATCATCCCGATTGAGCAGTTTCCAATCTCATCAAACGGTAAAATAGATCGGAAAGCTCTTCCAGATCCAATTTGGGAGCAATCCACAGCTTTATTTATTGAACCACGTAATGAAATTGAACAAATGCTCTCTGAGATATGGAAAGTAGTACTTGGAATAGAGAAAATAGGTGTGAATGATAACTTTTTCGAATTAGGAGGTAATTCATTACAAATTACTTCGGTTGTTTCACACATATATAAACGTTTAGGTGTAGATGTACCTATACGTGAAATGTTTCAAAGGCCTACAATTATGCTATTAGCGGAGTATATAGAGAAATATGAGGGGAAGAAAAATTATTCTCAAATTGAGATCGTACCTGATAGAGAATTTTATCAAGCTTCTTCTTCACAAAAAAGATTATATATATTAAACCGCTTTGCTGGAATAGGAACTGCCTACAATATACCAGGTGCAATGTTAATAGAAGGTGAGTTTGATTTTATAAAGGCAGAACAATGTGTCAAAGAATTAGTAGAACGTCATGAATCATTAAGAACTTCATTCCAATTTATTAAAGGTGAACCAGTTCAATTTATTCATGATAGTTTAGATATTAGAATTGAACATTTATATAAATCTGATAGATCAACAATTGAAGAGCTAATACAGGAATTTGTTTGTCCTTTTCAGTTAGATAGGGCTCCACTTATGCGCGTCGGTTTAATGAAATTAGAATTCAATCAATATCTGTTACTATTTGATCTTCATCACATAATAGCAGATGGAGTATCTTTAGCGAAGTTAGAAAAAGAGTTTATAGATTTATATTCAGGCAAAACCTTAGAGCCTATTAAAATACAATACAAAGATTATGCCAATTGGCAAACCAACCGTTTACATGATGAAGGGCTGAAAGAAATTGAAGAGTATTGGGTAGAGAAGTTTAAAGGTGAGTTACCAATTCTTATGTTCCCAACCGATAAGCCACGTGGGCTAAATCAAACTTTTGAAGGTGATAGATTAGTATTCCATTTAACACCTGAACTTTCTAATAAATTAAAATCCTTTGCGGATGAAAGAGAAGCTACTTTATATATGGTACTTCTTTCGTCACTAAATATAGTATTGCATGTGTATACGCAACAGGAAGATATTATAGTAGGTTCTCCAATTGCAGGAAGAATTCATCATGATCTTGAGCCTCTCATAGGTATGTTTGTAAATACTCTACCTATGAGAAATCATCCTAAAGCGGAAAAGACGATAATTCAATTCTTAAATGAAGTAAAAGAAAATGCGCTAGAAGCATTTCAATATCAAGAATACCCATTTGATGAGTTAGTAAATAAGTTAGACATGGCTTATCATTCTAACCGGAATCCTGTATTTGATGTCATGTTAGTGATGCAGAATATAGGAAGAACATCAGAAAAAATAAAAGATATTACATTTAAATCTTACGAAATTAAGCATCAAGCTTCAAAGGTAGATATGAGTATAGAAGTATTTCCGGAAGAAGAGGGTCTACAATTAGAATTGGAATACGCGACAGGACTATATTATCCGCAAACTATAGAGCGGTTTATGATGCATTTTATAAATACGCTAGAGTGGATGGTAGCTAATCCTGAAGCGAAAATTGAAGACGTTAATGTTTTAAGTAAAAGTGAATCCACAAGGATGTTAAATGAACTTAATAATACAAAATTAGATTTTACTCAGGGTAAATTAGTTCATCAATTTTTTGAGGATCAGGTTGAAAATAAACCAGAAGAAATCGCAGTTATTTCAAATGATATACCGTACAGTTATTCGTATATCAATAATCGAGCAAATCAGCTTGCTCGTATTCTTAGACAAAAAGGTGTAGATCAGGAAACTAAAATTGGTATCGTTGTGGAAAGATCCGTAGAAATGATTATAGCTATATTTGCTGCGCTAAAATCTGGAGCTGCATATGTACCAATTGATCCTGAATATCCAAAGCGTCGAATGGAACATATTTTAGGGGATTGTAATCCTCAATTTGTACTTACAGAATCTAAATACGTAGGTGAAATTCCATTTGTAGGAGAGATTATTGATTTAAAGCAAGAAAATTTGTACGTTGGTGATACAAGTAACCTGGAGGTTACTGGAAAACCAAGAAACTTAGCTTATATTTTATATACCTCAGGTTCTACAGGTAGACCAAAAGGAGTCATGATTGAACATTGTAGTATTGTGAATTTCTTATTTTCAATGACTCATTTATATCCTATGGATGAATCAGATACGTATTTACTGAAGACGCCTTATATATTTGATGTATCTGTTTTAGAGTTGTTTGGGTGGACCATAGTAGGTAGTAAATTAGTAATAATGGAAAATGGGGAACATCGAAACCCAAGGGCAATTTTAAGAACTATAGATAAATATGATGTAAAATTATTAAATTTTGTACCGTCTATGTTTAGGGCATTCGTAAATACACTTAATAATGAAAATTGCCAGGTTTTAAATAAAGTAAAGTATATATTACTTGCGGGTGAAGCTTTGACACATGAGGTGGTTAATAAATTTAAAAAGCATCGACTATCGACTCAAATAGAAAATATGTATGGTCCTACTGAGGCGACGGTTATCGCAAGTACATTTTCACTTCAAGAAAGTGAAAACTATAATACTATTCCTATTGGAAAGCCTATTCCGAATGTAAGGCTTTATATACTTAATCAAAAACAGAGACTTCAGCCTATTGGCGCGGTAGGAGAGCTGTATATTGCGGGAGAAGGGCTTGCAAGAGGATATGTAAATCAAATGAGATTAACTGAAGAAAAGTTTTTACCAGACCCATTTGTAAAAGGGGAGAAAATGTACAGGACAGGAGATCTTTCACGCTGGTTACCTGATGGGAATATAGAATTCCTCGGTAGAAATGATGAACAATTAAAAATTAGAGGATATCGAATTGAGCCAGGGGAAATTTTAGATGCTTTATCTTCACATCATGCAATTAAAGAAGCAGTGATAGTAGACATTCAAGATGAAGATGGGCAGAAAAAACTTGTAGCTTATTTCGTAGCAAAATCACCTGTATCCATTTCTGATTTGAAATTGCATCTTGCGAAATTAGTTCCGAGTTATATGATACCTACTTTCTTTGTTGAAGTTGAAAACATACCATTAACACCAAGTGGAAAGGTTGATCGACATTCCTTACCTTCACCTAGATCTTTACCTAAGAATGAGGAGGAGAGTATGATGTCTCCTAGTAATGAGTTAGAATCTCGTTTGGTTGAAATATGGAAAAGTATATTGAAGATTGAAGCTGTCGGTGTAGAGGATGATTTCTTTGACTTAGGAGGAAATTCTCTACTAGCTATTGAGCTTGATCTTGCTTTAGAAAACGAGAATCTTAATACGGACGACTTAGTCGCATATACAAAGCGAAATATTAAACAACTAGCTGCTTATATAGCAGAAAAGAAAAATAATTAGTATTACTTCATATTGTAAACACGACTTTTAAGAGTTTAAATTTACACTTGCTATACTGTGGGATTAAAGGAGCTTTCCCTCTTAGCTTTCGGGAATGTTAGTGTTTATTCTGGTGACTATGAGTTAGGGAATTCTCCTCCCTATTATAGAATGATTAAAATAAAAAAGTGATTCGAGAAATAAGATTATTTATATGAAATGCATTAATAATAATTGATAGCTTTTTAAAGAAGATATACATATCTCTGTCAACTTAGTATAGAGAAATAACCAAATTACAATAGTTTTTCCTGCTGGTAAAAATATAGAGGTGAGTAAATGGGAAATTATACTTCTTCAATCTTATATGATGTTGAGCCTTGTAAAAGTTCTGAACAGAATTGTATTGATGATGTAATTGCTACGTTAGCTAATTGGTTTAAGCGTAAACATTATTTAATGTACGCTAGATTATGGGATTTTGGTTTTTCTCCTGTCGATAATGGAAATCTAGGGGATGGTTTATATACAGAGTCTGGTTATTTTGTAAGTGATTTAGAAAAATATCATGGTATAAAAAGTACTATATTTGATACAGATTCATCCGATGAAGGATTTGAAATTATATTAGAACAATTATACTCGGGATTTCCTGTGGTGGTAACCATGAATGCATACTGGCTTCCTTGGGATGAAAATTATCTAAAAAATCATATTGTTCATTCATTTGTTATTGTAGGATATGAGCCCGAAGAAGACTGTTTAATTATTACCGATCCATATTTTATGGTTAAAAATGCACAACTTTCAACAGAACTTTTTCATAAGGGTTATCAAAAAGTAAGTACTTTAAAAGTTACTGAAGATGAAATCACAGACATACAATCGATTACAACCGATTTGTCAAATTGGATAAAACATATTAAAGATGAAAAACATATTTTTTCACAAATGCACCTTTTTGCTACGAAACTAATAAGTAGGTTTGATTTAAATAAAGAGACAGATGGATATTCAGACTTTAATGATGTTCCGTTATTCTCACATTTAGGTCAAGTTGTAGATGGCCGAGTGAAGTTTTCAAAAATGCTTTCGTTTCTTGGTGAGCGTTATCACTCGGACTTCCAAACTATCGCTGAATCTATGAAGACAGCAGCTGCCAATTGGGGAGTAATTCGTGGATCATTGATAAAAATGCACTTAACAAAATCAGTAACTAGAGAAGGAATAGTAAACATTTCAGATAAAATTCACCATGCTGCAGAATACGAGCAAAATTTAGCTGAACAAATAATGACATTTCTTATTTCTGTTATAGAAGGTAATACAAAGAATGTAATCATAGATTCTTCTCCATCGATAGAAGAGACTACTAATTATGTAAAACCACTCGATAATATGGAAAGAAAGCTAGTTGATATATGGAAAGAAGTTATAGGTAATCCTTGTATTGGTGTGGAAGATAATTTTTTCGCACTTGGTGGTCATTCCCTTCATGCTACTGTAATCAACGCTAAAATATGGAAAGAATTTAATGTGCAATTATCATTAGCAAATCTTTTTGAGTATCCAACAATAAGAACTTTAAGTCATTTTATTAAAAATTCAAAAGAAAATAGGTTGCAAGAGATAGAAATAGTACCGGAATCTGAGGTATACCCGGTTTCATCGACTCAAAAAAGAATGATGTTATTACAAGAGATGGATGGGGTACAGATGACATACAATGTACCAAGTTGTTTTATTCTTAAAGGAACGGTGGACCGGAAAAGGATAGAATTAGTCTTTGAAAAGCTTATTAAACGCCATGAAATACTCAGAACACAGTTTGAGTGGCAGGGGGATCAATTAGTACAGAGAGTATTAGAACAGGTAACATTTGAGCTAGAAATGATAAAGGGAGAGTATAAAGAATGGTTGCAACCATTTAATCTTTCTAAGGTTCCGTTAATACGGGCTGGACTAAAGGAGCTAAAAGATCATAGTTATTTACTTGTAATTGACCTTCATCACATCATAACAGATGGCGTGTCTTTAAGTATCTTTATGCATGATTTTAAGGCCCTATATGCTGGGGAAACATTGCCGGAAAATCGTTTGCAATATAAAGATTATGCTGTGTGGGAACAAAAATTATTATCTTCTAAAGAATTTGATATCCATGAGAAATACTGGGAAGAATTATTCTCAGGGGATATACCAGTTCTTGAATTACCATATGATCGAGGTCGGCCACCTGTAAAGAGTTTTGAGGGTGAACAATATAATTTCCAAGTAAACAAGGAAATTACTCGGAAAATAAAAAAAATAGCACTAGAAACTGATACGACACCTTTTATGTTACTTATGGCTACCTTCACTATTTTTCTGTACAAGCATGGGGAACAAAAGGATGTCATTATAGGATCACCAGTTGCAGGTAGGCCGCATGCTGATTTATTACCTCTTATGGGGCTATTTGTAAATACAATTGCATTACGTTATCAAATAAATCCAGATCAATCTTTTATTAATCACTTGAAAAAAGTGAAAAACGATACGTTAGAAGCTTTCGAACATCAGGTGTATCCATTTGATCAATTAGTGGAAAAATTAGATCTTTCTAGAGACTTAAGCCGAAGTGCTTTATTTGATGTCATGTTTGTATTACAAAATTCTGATGAAAAACATACAGTTGTGGATGGATTAGAAATTAGCACGGAAACAAACACAGATACACTAACAAGTAAGTTTGATTTAACTCTTATTGCTGAAGAAAATAAAGATATATATGAATTCACTTTTGAATATGCTACATCTTTATTTGATAAATCAACAATAGTAGAATTTGGACGGCGATTTAACCTTCTATTAGAAGAAATAACAACTCATCCTAATGTTAGTCTAAAAGATATTCAAATGTTAACAAGTGAGGAAAAAGAACTTGTTTTATCTGCGACTCAGAAGAAAGAAAAAATAAAAATAGAGACTGATTTTAATTGGGATATAGGTTAATTGATTTCCCAGGTCTCAGAAGGAGTAATTACATGGATAATCATGAAAAAATACGTCAATACATTAAAAAAAATCTTATTATTTTTAATGCAGAGGAAACTATTGTTGCTAATGATGACAACATATTTGAAAAAGGTTATGTAAATTCGCTCTTTGCTATGCAAATGTTAAATTTCATAGAAACGGAGTTTGATATAGTAGTAGATAATGATGAACTTGATATTATTAACTTTTCTACTATTAATAATATGGTTGATCTAATTAACAAAAAGAAGAATGGGAATTTCACAGTATGAGTAATGCAGAAGAGATTCTGGGAGTAGTTGATGAGTTTGCGGAAAAGAAGCTTCGGCCTCGAGCAAGTGAGTTTGAAAGTAATGAAGAGCTTCCCTATGATGTGATACAAGAAATCTCAAGTTATGGTGTATTGGGTGCAACGATACCAAAAGAATATGGTGGGCTTTCTCTTGATTCTTTAGATTATGGTCGTCTTACTGAAATCATTGGTAAAGCTTGTAATTCGGTTCGTGAATTACTTACAGTTCATGTATCTTTAGTAGGGGAGTCAATTAAAAGGTGGGGGACTGAAGAGCAAAAGAGAAAATGGTTGCCTGAGATGGCAAAGGGGAACCTATTATTTTCATTTGCCCTAACTGAGCCAGAGGTTGGTTCTGATGCAAAAGCTGTTGGAACTTCTTATAAACAAGTTAATGATCATTTTATTCTTAATGGGCACAAAAAATGGATTTCTTTTGCTGACATTGCGGATTGTTTTTTAGTTTTTGCGTCTAGTGAGGGAAAAGTTAGCGCTTTTATTGTTGAACGGTCAATGACGGGTGTTTCTACAAATAAAATGAGTAAACTGTTAGCAAGTAATTCCTCGCATATAGCTGAGATTCATTTGCAAGATGTAAAGGTACCAGCTGAAAATTTGTTAGGACCAATTGGGGGTGGATGGAGTTATGTAGTTAACACAGCTCTTGATCATGGTAGATATAGTATTGCCTGGGCGGGAGTAGCTATTGCTCAAGAAGCACTAGAAGCAATGGTAGCTTATTCAAGAAGAAGAAAACAAGGAAATAAATATATATGTGAATATGAAGCAATTCAAACAATTTTAGCAGAAGCAAGTGTAAATATAAAAGCAGCTCGTTCGTTATGCCAAGAGGCTGGGAAAAAGCGTCAGGATAGACATACTGATGCTGTAATTGAAACAACCATTGCAAAATATTTTGCCTCAAAGATGGCTATGAAGGTAGCCACAGACGCTGTCCAAGTGTTTGGTGGAAACGGGTTTTCAAGAGAATATCCTGTTGAGCGTTTATTTAGGGAAGCAAAGGTTTTAGAAATTATTGAAGGTACCTCGCAGGTACTTCAGCCAATTATTGCGCAGCATGCACTTCACACTTGTTCTCAAAAGGGAGGACTTTTAAGAATATGATTTATGAATTGGTAAAAGAAAAGGATGAATTCAAACAAATATCACCACTTCTCGTTGATTATAAGAACCATCCAATACTTAATGGTATAGCTCATGGTTACAATAAGGGACATATTTATGTGGATAATCCTAATAACCCTAGATGTGCACTCGTATGGGCAGAACAAGAAATTTTTTATTTATTAGGTGATCCTACAAGTAATTTTGTTTCAAGGCTACCAACTTTTATTAAAGAAGTAATTGCACCTGAGGCTCAGCAGATAGGGGATGACTTTTTTCAGGTTGAATTATTACCCGAATCAAAATGGAAACAGGTTGTCGAGGAACAATTGCAAATGTTTATTCCTAAACCTTACACTCGAGTAACATTTACTTTTGATCCGGAGTCTTATAATAAGTTATCTAAACCTAATATGCCTGATGAGGTAACGGTGGAACGTATTACAATCGACATGTTATCAGATAAAAAGTTCGCAATGGTACGGGATGATATTGTTGATTTTTGGGAGTCAACTCAGGATTTCATCCGAAATGGATTTGGTTATGTAGTAATGGTACATGAACAAGTTGTAACTAGTTGCTTATCGGTTTTTGCAACAGATACTGATGTGGAAATTGGAATTAATACTTATGATTTATTCCAGCGAGGTAAAGGGTATGCTTGGTTGGCTGCAAGAGCATTCTTGGATGACTGTTTAAAACAAGGAAGAACACCACATTGGAAGACAGAGGATTTTCGTATTCCATCTATTAAACTAGCGGGAAAAGTTGGATTCACAAATCTTCAAACCTATACAGCTTATGTGTTTCCTTATAACGAATTAGATAATTTCGTTTTTACCGCATACCATCAACTAAGATACTATTCAGATTTTAATGAAGCTAGTGAGTTTGTACAAAAAGCTCGTACTATAGGAGATTTAAATGCATGGCATCACTTTTTACTTTCATGTGGTTATTCATTAATTGATAGAATCGATCTTTCGTTAAAGCATATGAATCTTGCACTAGATCTAGGATGGAATGATGTATCAGATATTCGCTATGTAGTTGATTTAGTCAATTTAAGAAAAACTGAAGAGGGACGAGCTTTATTAGATAGAGTTGAAGATAGCTTAAGATGAAAATAAGGGAGATAAAAAGATGAATATTGTATTTATGTTTCCTGGCGTAGGATCCCATTATTCTGGAATGGGTAAGTACCTTTATGAAAACTTCCCTGTAGCACGTGAGATATTTGAAGAAGCAAGTGACACTCTAAAAATAGACATGGCTTCCCTTTGTATGGAGAAGACATACAAAGCTGAGCTTGAAAAATTACAAAATTCACAGACTGCTTTAGTAACAACTAGCATGGCAGCTTTTCGAGTTTTTGAACAGGAAATAGGCAATAAACCAGAGGCAATGATTGGATATTCTTTGGGAGAATATACAGCTCTATGTGCTTCTGGAGCAATTGCATTTTCAGATACCTTAAAATTAGTACAAGAACGTAGTACGATTTTGAGTAGCTATGCATTGACTATAGATGGAACTATGGCATGGGTTAACAATCTTGCTCCAGAAATTGTTGAAGGTATTTGTTCAGAATTGTTAACCAAGGGACAGGAAGTATATATATCGGCTTATGACACTCCAAATAAAACATCAATTTCTGGTACAAACTCTGCGGTTCAGTTAGCTTGTGAAATGGTAGTAGAGCATGGGGGAATTGCAATCCCCCTTAAATTAAGTGGACCATTTCATTCTCCTATGATGCAACCTGCTGCTAAAAAATATAAGAGTGTACTAGAAAATATAGATATGAAACAGCCATTAGTACCTGTCATAGCGAATCATGATAGTTCAATGTATAAAGGTATAGAAAATATAAGAGAAAACCTTTACTTACAATTAATAAAGCCTGTGAAATGGTTGGACATGATTCACTATCTAATGAATCAAGGGTCTATGAAAGCTATTGAAATGGGACCAAAGGAAGTCTTGAAGTATCTTCTGCAAGCTATTAACCCTGCTATATCGACATGTAATTATGAAAGGGAGAAAGATATCCTAAATACAAAAAATTCTTTTACATTACAAGAATCTGATTATGAAGAAGTTATATCAGGGTGTTTAACTGTAGTTGTAAGTACAAAAAATTATAATACAGATTTAAGTGATTATCAGAAAAAGGTAGTACTCCCATTTCAAAAGGTCCAAAGTCAATTGGAAGAAAAAATTAATTCGGGGTATTCAGTGGAGAAAAGTGATGTAGAAGAAGCAATCCAAATGATGAAAACAGCACTTACTGAAAAACAGATTAAAGAGAGAGAACAAAAACGTTACCTGCAAAGAGTTCTTCAATGTAAAAGTTTTTAGATATAAATTATAAATATATTAAGGGAGCGATGATGGATAAATGTTCAAGAAAATTGGTATTGTAGGTGCTGGAACAATGGGGATCGGCATGGCAGTAGATTTAGTGCTGCATGGTCTAGAAACGGTATTAATTGATGTTACAGAAGAGCAGTTAGAAATAGCGGAAGAGAAAATATTAGAGACAGTTCGCTTTGCTCCTCTAATTAATAAAGCATTTCCTAGAATGCATAAGGAAGAAGTACTTTCGTTAATAAGTAGCTCTACTAATCTTGATGAAGTGGCTGAATGTGATTATATAGTAGAAAATGTTCCAGAAAACTGGCAAATTAAAGAGCCGATCTATAGAAGATTAGATGAGATATGTAAAAAGGATACAATTTTCGGAGTCAATACGTCTTGTATCTCAATAACAAAAGTAGGAGGAGTAACAAAGCGTCCAGATAAAATAATAGGAATGCATTTTATGAATCCGGTATATATGAAACCATCTATAGAAGTTATTAGAGGGTATTTAACTTCAGATGAAACGGTCGAGAAAGCTCAATCTTTCCTCAAACAATTAGATAAAGATGCAATTGTGGTTAATGATCAGACTGGGTTTGTTTCTAACCGTATCTCCCACTTATTCATGAATGAATCAGCTTGGGTTGTAATGGATGGTGTAGCAACGCCTAAACAGGTAGACGATATATTTAAAAAATGCTTTGGACATACAATGGGTCCATTAGAAACAGCAGATTTAATTGGATTAGATACAGTATTACATTCTTTGAATGTACTTTATGAGGAATATCAAGATCCAAAGTTTAGATGCTGTCCGTTACTTAAAAAGATGGTGGATGCTGGTGAATGTGGTAGGAAGAGTGGTAAAGGTTTTTACGCTTATTAAAAATTAAAAATTATAAATAGGGGTGTATAAAATGCAAGATAAAAATTTAGAACAAATTATTCATATGTATATTCAAGATCATGTAGGTATTGAATTTAATGATGACACTGAGATTTTTGAAGAAGGATTAGTTAATTCTTTATTTGCAATCCAATTGATGACTTTTCTTGAAAAAGAATTTGCCATAAAGGTAACTATGGATGACTTAGATATGGATAACTATAAGTCTGTAAATTCTATTAGTAATTTTATAAGAAATAAGCAAATGGTTCGGTAATGGACATGAAACAATACTTAGAGCCATCTCAATATAAAATGTATCAGAATTTTTCGGATTTTGTTTGTGAATATATAGAACCTCATGCTAATAGTTGGGAGATTGAACAAGGCATTCCATCAGACATAATAAAGACTTGTGCTAAAAATGGTTATTTAGGTGGAACACTTCCAGCGGAGTATGGTGGATTAGAATGGGATTATGTAACGTATGGGTTATTTACTGAAGCGATAGCAAGAGGTAGTGTCTCTCTTTCGGGATTATTTAATGTCCATACGATGGTAACAGAAACGATTTTAAAATGGGGAACAGAAAATCAAAAAAATCAGTGGTTACCATTACTTGCATCTGGTAATCAAATAGCTGCATTAGCTCTTACTGAACCTGGAGCAGGATCAGATTTAAATATGATTAAAACGAACTTCGATCAACACGGGGATAAATTAATTCTTAATGGAGTGAAGAAGTGGATCACTTTTGGTGCAGCTGCTGATGTGTTTTTGGTATTTGGAAAACTAAATGGTGAACAACCAATTGCCTGTTTAGTACCAAAAGATAGTGTGGGTGTAAATGTTACTCATTTAAGAGACATGCTTGGATTTAAAGCTGCATATTTGGCAGAAATTGAATTCAATAATGTAGAAATACCTTTAGAAAATATCATTGGTAGACCAGGATTTGCTTTTACTTACCTTGCACCGTATGCTTTAGAATTTGGGCGTATTTCAATTGCCTTTGCTGCTCTTGGTGTATTACGTACTTGTTTAGAAATCTGTGGGAATCATGTATTACATAGAAGCGCATTTGGTAACGCCCTAATTGATCATGGCATGATTTCACATATGGTTACGGATATGGGAGTAGATTTAGAAGCTTCTATACTCCTTAGTTTAGAAGCTTGTAAGGCCAAAAATGAACATCGAGCTGATGCTACTGAAAAGATTATGATTGCAAAATATTTTGCATCGCGCTCAGGTACAAGGCATTCAACGAATGCTGTACAGATTATGGGAGCACTTGGTTGTAATGATAATTATTCAATATCAAGGTGCTTTAGAGATTCTAAAACAATGGAGATCGTTGAGGGGAGTAATCAGATTCATCAGCTATTACTTGGTAAGGGATTTGCTAAAAAAGCGAAACGTGCCATTGAAAAAATACCTGTAACTAAAGGAGTGATACAACCCGGATGAGTACATGTATACAAAAGCTGTTTGAAGAACAAGTAGTCCGTACGCCAGATGAGGTTGCTGTTATCTTTAAAAAAGAAACATTAACCTATAAGGAATTAAATGAAAAAAGTAACCAATTAGCTCGTCTTTTACGTGAAGGTGGAGTTGGTCCAGATACAGTTGTAGGTATTATGGTAGAGCGATCTATCGAAATGGTTGTCGGAATTTTCGGGATATTGAAAGCGGGCGGAGCATATCTTCCGCTTTCCCCGAATCATCCATCATCACGATTACAATTCATTATAGAAGATAGCGGTGCTAAATTAATACTTACGCAAAAGCAAATCCTACATCGTTTTCAAGATAGTTTGAAAGCTGATATGTTGGCTTTAGATTCGATTTCCTATGAAGGAAAGAGTCAAAATCTAGAGTGTATTAACAAACCCTCTGATCTTGTGTACGTAATATACACTTCCGGTTCAACCGGGAAACCTAAGGGTGTTATGATTGAGCATTCGGCCTTAATAAATCGAATTGAGTGGATGCAAGAGGCTTATCCAATTAGTTCAAAGGATACTATATTACAAAAGACCCCTTATACATTTGATGTATCCGTATGGGAGATGTTCTGGTGGGCCATAGTTGGAGCCAAAGTATGTATTCTTGCGCCGGGGATGGAGAAGTTTCCACAGGCTATTATTGAGACAACTGAAAGTAATGACGTGACAATCATGCATTTTGTACCATCTATGTTAAGTGCATTTTTACACTATCTTGATGTGACAGGTGAAACTAACCGAATAAAATCGTTGAAACAAGTATTTGTTAGTGGTGAGGCACTACTGTCTCAACATATAAACCGTTTTAACAAGCTGCTAAATTTCTCTAATGGTACACTTCTTACTAATCTGTACGGACCTACTGAAGCAACCATTGATGTGACTGCTTATGATTGTCCGACACATGAGATTACAGAAGGGAGCGTTCCAATAGGGCGACCAATTAAGAATATTGAGATGTTTGTTGTTGATAAATATGGTAATAAACTTCCGGAAGGCCATATAGGAGAATTATGTATCTCAGGTATAGGATTAGCACGTGGATATGTAAATAGGCCGCAATTAACGGCAGAAAAGTTTGTACAATATTCCCTTGATACCCGTATATATAAAACCGGTGACTTAGCTTTAATAAGATCGGATGGAAATATTGAGTTTCATGGAAGAATTGATTTTCAAGTTAAAGTTAATGGGCTTCGTATTGAGTTAGGGGAAATAGAATCGTGTTTAATGTCTTGTGAAGGAGTTTTACAATGTGCGGTAATTGTAAGACAAGAATCTGAGATGGTAGTTAAGTTAATAGCTTTCTATGAGTCAGAAAATGATATTGAGTTAGAGAGGTTAAAAAAATATCTACGCTTATTTTTACCAGATTATATGATACCTAACAGTTTTGTACGTGTAAATGAAATGCCATTAACGGATAGCGGAAAGATAGATAGAAAAGTACTTGCCTTATTAGGTTCCGATAAATATTCCCACCATACCACACTTGTAGGAGGTTCTGTTAATGAGGAAAGCAGTAAAGATTCATAAAGAAGATATTGAAGATGTAATCGCCCTTACACCAGTGCAGGAAGGTATTCTTTATCATTATTTGAAAGAACCCGAAGGAAAGTTATATCATGAAGAACTTCGACTTTGCTTAACTGGAAAAATTAATATTCCAAAGTTTGAAGAGGCGTGGAATTATGTAACGCGGGAAAATGAAATGCTGCGTACAATTTTTCGATGGGAAAAAGTTAAACAACCTGTACAACTTATACTAAAAGAGCATACTCCGAACATTATATATAGTGATGGTAAAGTCTCTAATGATATAGAAAGCTTTGATTTACAAACAGTTCCCTTTTCTATTGAACTATGCCACTTGAACGAAGGCGAATATGAAATGGTTTTACGTCATCATCATATTTTGTTTGATGGTTGGAGTAATAGTATTATTTTACAAGAGTTTATTAAGGTATATCGAGAGTTAATAAAGGGAGATGTACCATCATCTATAAATAAAAAGAAATTTAAAGAATATATACTATGGCAACAAAAACAAGATAAATCAAAACAAAAGCTTTTTTGGGAACAATATTTAAATGAATTAACTGAACAAATAAATTTATCCAATAAAAATTCTAATCAACTAAAAAAAGCAAAAACATATGTAAAAGAGATAGATAAAGAGCGAAGTGATAGATTTCGAAGTTTTGCAAGTAATCAAGGTGTAACATTGGCTACATTATTTTATACAGCCTGGGGTCTATTATTACAAAGGTACAAAAATTCAGAGGACGTAATATTCGGTACAACAGTATCCGGGCGTTCAATTCCAATGCACGGTCTGAGTGAAATGGTAGGTTTATTTATAAATACACCACCACTTCGTGTAAGTGCTGATGGGAGAATGACTGTTTCAGATCTTTTACAAAGAATTCAAAGTGATGTCCAAAGAAGAACTGAATATGAAACGACTCCAATTGTTGATTTAAACGTGTCATTCGACACTATTATGGTAGTTGAGAATTATCCTCTTGATATAGAAAAGCTGAAAGAAATTGATGAAAGTGTAAGAATTTCAGGTTATGAAGTAAATGAAATGACCAACTATGATTTAACCGTCTCAATAGAGTGTTTCGATTCTATTAAACTTGCAATGATGTGGCCTGAAGATGTATTTGATGAATCTATTATTATCAGTATAACTAACCATTTTATACAGCTATTAGATTCAATGCTTTTAGATGAAGGACAACCAATACAAACTCTTAAAATGTTAGATGAGGCAGAAGAAAAGTTTTTGCTTCAAGGTGGTCAAAATCAAAGTGCTACATTCCCACACACAACACTTCATCAATTAATTGAGATGCAAGCTGAAAAGCATCCTGAGAGAGTAGCACTTACATTTGAGAATAGTGAGATGACTTATGGAGAGTTGAATGAGCGTGCGGATAAAGTGGCATTTGCTCTTTTAAAAGAAGGTGTAACTTTAGATTCTCCAGTAGCTGTCATGTTGGATTACTCATTTAATATGATTATCTCTCTACTTGGTATTTTAAAAGCAGGTGGGGCTTATGTTCCAATTGATCCTGATTATCCTCAGGAACGAATTGATTTTATTCTTCAAGATAGTGGTTCAAATGTAATAATAACCTCAAATTTATTTGAGGATAAAGTTAAATTTGATAGCACAATGCTTTTTATTGAAGAACTTAATGAGATACCGATGCAAGATTTCGAGAGAGTAGATGTTGCCCCAAATAATTTAGCATATGTCATTTATACTTCTGGAACAACAGGACGTCCTAAAGGGGTTATGATTGAACATAGTAATGTAATACAACTTGTCATGCATCAACCAAATAGTTTTAAATTCTCTAGTAATGATGTGTGGTTACTATTTCATTCTTTCTGTTTTGATATGTCAGTTTGGGAGATATTTGGATCACTTACTTATGGTGGACGTCTTGTCCTGGCAACAAAAGAAACAATCCGTGATACGTATAAACTTGCTCAGTTGATTGCAGATGAGGGAGTAACGGTATTGAATCAAACTCCATCTGCATTCTATGTTTTTCAACAAGTAGTTGAAGAGATGCCTAAACTCACTTTTAAAATTAGGTTAATTACATTTGGAGGGGAAATGCTGAAGCCAGGTTTACTGCAAAGTTGGTTTAAGCGTTCACCTAATACGGTCATAGTAAATATGTATGGAATAACTGAGACGACAGTACATGTTACTTATAAGGAAATTGGAGAAAAAGAAATGCACAGTAATCTTAGTGCTATAGGCGTGCCTCTTCCTACGTATTCGTGCTATGTATTTGACAAACATATGAATCCTACACCTAAGGGAATGCAAGGGGAACTTTATGTTGGAGGATATGGAGTTGCGCGGGGATATCTAAATCGTCCTGAACTAAACAGTGAACGTTTTATACAGAATCCTTATAATCCAAGTGAAAGATTATATAGATCAGGAGATTTAGTTCGTATTCTTGAAAATGGCGAGATGGAGTATATAGGTCGTAGTGATCATCAAGTGAAGATACGTGGTTATCGAATCGAAACAGGAGAAATAGAACATCATTTACAACAGCATGCGGATGTGAAGGAAGCGGTAGTTTTATCTATTGCTTTTGGAGAGGAGCAAGAACTGTGTGCTTATATACTAACTGATCAAGATATATCTCAAAATGAATTACGTTATTATCTTACTGACAAAATACCTTCGTATATGATACCTATGTATTTTGTGCTTTTAAGTGAAATGCCATTAACTACGAATGGAAAAGTTAATCGTAGTGCTTTACCTAAGCCTACTAAGTTAGTACAACCAAATGATTTGCTAGATGAGCTTGAAACAACAGTAGCTGATGTTTGGAAGGAAGTTTTGGGGGTAGAAAAAGTAGGATTGTATGATAATTTCTTTGATGTTGGAGGGAACTCCTTAAAAATGGTTCGATTGTTCTCTCGTTTACGAAGCAAGTTTGAAAAAGAACTTACAATGCCTATGTTATTCCGATACCCAACGGTTCATGATCAAGCTTCCTACTTTAGAATTGATAATGATATGGACTGCCAACCTGAAGAAGTTAAGAAAGAAAATCTTTTATCTATGAATAAAAATGATGTAGCAGTGGTTGGTATGGCGGTTCGTATGCCAGGCGCTTCTAATCTTAAGAAATTCTGGTCAAATTTAGAACAAGGGATAGAATCCATTCGAACATTTACAGATGAAGAGCTTAGTGAGATGGGCATACCAAAAGAAGTGATTCAAAAGCCTAATTATATAAAATCTAAAGGGTATTTAGAAGATGTAGATGCATTTGATAATGAATTTTTTGATTACAGTCTAAAAGAAGCTGAAATGATGGATCCACAACTGCGTATACTTCATGAATGCGCATGGGAAGCACTAGAACAAGGAGGTGAGGTTAATTCTTCTCATATGAATACAGGAGTTTATGTTGGAGGATCACCAAATTTCCACTGGCTTCGTTCTATTGCTAGTGAATCTTCTAATACATTAGAAGATTTCCAAGCAATGTTGTTAAACGAAAAAGATTTCTTTGCTACTCGATTGGCTTATAAATTAAATCTAAAAGGACCAGCGATTACAGTACAAACTGCTTGTTCTACCTCCTTAGTTGCTATTCAAAACGCATGGGCAGATCTTATCGATGGACGATGCGATATAGCCTTGGCCGGGGGAGTAAGTATAACTTATCCAACAAAAACAGGATATTTATATGAAGATGGTATGATTTTCTCACCAGATGGTCATTGTCGAGCTTTTGATAAGGATGCGCAAGGAACAGTGGGTGGAAATGGTGCTGGTATTGTAGTACTGAAAAGGTTAGAGGATGCTCTTCGAGATGGGAATTTAATACATGGAGTTATTAAGGGAGCTGCAGTAAACAATGATGGGTCCAATAAGGCTGGATTTACAGCGCCAGGGGTTGATGGACAAGCTGCTGTTATAAAATTGGCTCATGAAATAGCTGCCGTTAAGCCTGAAGAAATCTCATATATAGAAACTCATGGTACTGGTACGCAACTAGGTGATCCTATAGAAGTAGAAGCATTGAAGTTAGCTTTTGGTAAGCAAGAACCAGGTAGAGTTTTAATTGGATCAGTGAAGACGAACATTGGACATTTAGATGCTGCAGCAGGAGTTGGAGGATTTATAAAGACGGTCTTAGCTTTGAAAAACAAGAAAATTCCGCCGAGTCTTCATTATAATAACCCAAACCCTAGCATTGATTTTGGAAAAAATCCGTTTCGTGTAAATACGGAACTTATCCCATGGAAAGAAAAGGTAAGAAGAGCGGGTGTTAGTTCGTTTGGGATGGGTGGAACTAATGCACATATAGTGTTAGAGTCTGTTCCTGACAATGCTAAGAATTTTGAAAAACAATCTTGGAACTTATTAACTGTTTCAGCAAAAACAGAGGAATCCTTAGATAAAGCTACTAACGATCTATTATTGCATTTGAAGGAGAATCTAGAGATATCACTATCTGATACAGCTTATACATTACAAAAAGGTCGTCGTGAATTTCCATATAGAACTGCTGTAGTTGCTAATGGAATAGAGGATGCCATAGAAAAACTTGGTGATACGGGACTAGAGAAAACAAACGCAATGGAGAGTAGACCTTTAGCCTTTCTTTTTTCAGGTCAAGGATCACAGTATATCAATATGGGTAGAGATTTATATGAAAATGAACCTGTATTTCGTGAACACGTTGATCAAGGTTTAGTCTTACTCTCGAATTGGTTAGATATAGACATGAAAAATATTTTGTATCCTACAAAGGAGACAGAGGATAAAGGAACTGAACAGTTAAATAGAACTTCAATGACGCAACCTCTACTATTCACTATTGAATATGCATTAGCCAAGCTTCTAATGAATTGGGGAGTTTATCCAAGGGTCATGTTTGGCCATAGTATTGGTGAGTTTGTAGCAGCTTGTTTAGCAGAAGTAATGTCTTATGAAGATGCATTACATTTAGTAATGATTAGAGGGAAGTTAATGAATAGCGTACCAGAAGGCGCTATGCTAAGTGTAAATTTATCTGTTGAAGAATTAAAAACCTATATAACAGATGATGTAGATATAGCAGCTGTAAATTCCTCTCAACATTCAGTAATTTCTGGTACTGTACTTTCAATCAATAAGATTGAGGAATTACTTTTAAATCATGGAGTAAAGACAACACGTCTATTTACTTCGCATGCTTTCCATTCTCGAATGATGGATGAAGTTCTAGATTCATTTGAGCAAGCTGTAGGAAATATAAAATTATCAAGTCCTAAAATACCTTATATATCTAATATTACAGGTGAAATGATTACAGCAAATCAAGCTACATCACCTTCTTATTGGGCGAAGCATTTACGAAGTACTGTTCAATTTTCAAAGGGATTATCTGAAATTTTCCATTTAAAAAATGTAATTTGTCTTGAGATTGGCCCAGGTAATGCATTATCAACTTTTGTATTAAAACATTTAAATAGAAGTAAAGATCAATTGGCTTTAAACATGTTACGTCATCCTCTGGATAAATCAAATGACTTCGAGCATTTATGCAAGCAAATGGGACGGTTATGGATGCAAGGCGGAACTATAAATTGGAATACTTTTAATAACATTGAGAATAAAAGGTTATTAGATTTACCAACGTATCCTTTCATGAAAAAACGATTTAAAGCTGATCCGATTTTTAATACTCAATCTCGGAGTTTAACTCAGGAAACAAGAGGCCATAATAAACAGGCTAATATTAAAGACTGGTTTTATTTGCCTTCTTGGGAACGCAAAACATTAAAATCTATACAAATAAAGAAAGAACAAAAATATAAATGGCTTATTTTCAATGATCATCTAAATAGATTCAATCGACTGATAGAAAAATTAAAAAGAGAAGGTCATGATGTAATTGAAGTTAAAACAGGCGGTATTTTCTCTGAAAAATCCGACGGTTTATATACGATATGTCCATCTCAAAAAATGCATTATGAAATGCTATTTTCAGAATTAGAACAAAAAGATTTATTACCAAATAAGATTATACATGCTTGGAGCTTTAATCCAGTTAATGAGGTTATTCTCGATCAAGAGAGAATTGAACGATCAATGGATGAAGGATATTATTCGTTACTTTATATTGCACAAGCAATTGGGAAAATTAATTATGAGGGAGCATTACAGTTAAATATCTTTACTGACCGTATGTTCGAAGTTACAGGTACAGAGCTGAATTTAAAACCAGAGCAAGCTACAATTCTAGGCTTTTCAAAAATATGCAATCTTGAGTTTCAAAATATAAAATGTCGTACCATTGATATGGATACAGATTCTCAACAAATGTTTGAAGAAGCGGGTTTAATGGAGAGTTTTGTGGATTCTACTGATATAGTTGTAGCTTATCGAGGACGTCATCGATGGGCTCAAACGATTATTCAAAGTCCTTTTGAGGAAGAAGATGTAGAAATTGATAGATTACGAGAGGGTGGCGTTTATTTAATTACTGGTGGACTTGGTGGAATTGGATTTGAAATTGCAAAAGATTTAGCTAATAGAGTACAAAATGTCAAACTTATATTGATTGGCCGCTCAGAGTTCCCACCTCGTAATCAATGGGAACAGTACCTAGAAAATAAAGACGAGCGTATAAGCCGAATTATTTCTGATTTGTTGACAATGGAGTCTCAAGGTGCAGAATACATGATCCTAAGTGCTGATGTTTCCAATCAAGATGATATGAAACAGGCAATTGAAAAGGCTAAATCTCGTTTTGGTTCTATTAATGGCGTAATTCATGCAGCCGGTGTCGCTGATTATCTAGGTATTATGATGAATCGTGAAAAAGAATCTAATAATAAAATTTTAGCTCCGAAAATTAAAGGTACACTAGTGCTCGATGCTTTATTAAAAGATGAACCAATTGATTTCTTCGTACTATGTTCATCAATTGGTAATGTGGCGTATCATATGAAATTTGGTCAGAGTGGTTATAATGCAGCGAATGAATTTTTAGATGCATTTGCATTTTATAAGCGGGCTCATGATGGAGTGTTCACTGTAGCTATTAACTGGCCAGATTGGCAAGAGGTGGGTATGTCACTTAAGTCTGCTGAAATATGGGCAAAGCAATTTAATATGGATATGGAAAGTGTATTACATGATGGTGTAACTGTAGAAGAGGGCTTAAAAGTATTCCGTAGTATTATCAATAGAAATCAACAACAAGTTGTGGTTTCTCCAATAGATTTACATTGGAAACTTTTAAATGGTGCCAACTATTATAATGAACTATTGGAAAAAGGAAGTAAGAATAGATTAAAGCAGAATCGTTCAGATGTTTCAACAACATATAGACCACCAACTAATGAAATTGAACAACAATTATACGAATTATTAAAAGATATGTTTGGAATCGAAGAAATAGGAATCTACGATAATTTCTTCGATCTAGGAATGAGTTCTTTAGATCTTGTTCGTATTAATGTGAAATTAAAAGAGGCCTTTAAACGAGACTTACCTATAGTTGTTCTTTATGAGCATACGTCAATTAAATCTCTTGCTAAATATTTAAGTAATCAAGAAGTAAATAACAATTTAACAAATAAAAAAGAGTTATTGAAAGCGAAATCGGTTATGAAAAATACATTATCTGCTTTAAAAAGTAGAAAGTAGTAAAGGGAGGGGAACAACATGATTAATAAAGAAGTAGTTCCGTCAAAAGTTGAGTTTTGCTGGGGATTACCTGTTATTCCAACACCACAAACAAAAGAACTTCTAGAGGAATATGTTAATCAAGCTAAAAGAGCTGAGAATAATAACTTTGACTCGGTATTGGTTTCGATTGCACCAACATCTGTTGATCCAATGATAGCAGCGTCTATGATTGGAATGAATACGGAGTTTGTAAAGATTTTGGTTGCGCAAAATACAAACCAGATGATTCCTACCGTAACAGCAAAAGCATTGAATACTTTAAATAGTTTAATTGGTAATCGTGCAGATATTAACATTGTAACTGGAAGTGCCTCGCTTGTCCTTGCGCGTGATGGATTACCAGAACCGCACCATGTTCGATATGCTAGGACAAAAGAATATATTGAGCTGTTACAACAATTAAGACGAGGAGTAACTAGCTATAAAGGTGAGTTTTATCAAGTAGAAAATACTGATATTTATCCAAAGGAAGATCTCTCTCGAAGTGCCCGCTACTTTGTAGCGGGGTCCTCCGAGGAGGCAATGAGAGTAGCTGCAGAGTATGGTGATGCTTATATACTTTATGCAACAGACCGCAAAAGTCTTAGAGAACACTATCAAACAGTTAATAATTACGCTAAGCAATATGGGCGCGAGAAAATTCCAGGTGCTATTTTAGTAGACATCATTGCTCGTGAGACTTCAGAAGAAGCATATGAAGAGGCATATGAATTACTTGAGAGAACACCAGCAGCCTTAAAGAGAATGACTAAGCTATTTTTAGATAATGCAGATTCTGTTGGACTTCGCCGATACAAAGATTTAATTACAAAAGATAGTATGTGGATAGATGATCATCTTTGGGGAGGTCTAAGTTTAGTTAACCCATCTAATTCAATTTCTATAGTTGGTAGCTATGAGGAAGTCATCTCGACGTTAACTGATTTTTGGGAAATAGGGGCAAATTATTTTCTTATTACTTCTCAGATTAGTGAGCATGAAATTGAACGTATTGGTCAAAATGTTGTGCAACCATTTAAAAAGAAAATTGAAAAGTTAATCCAAGTTAACTAAAAGAGGGCTAAAAATATGAAGTTAAACATATGGTTGAAGTTTATCATTTTAATGACCTTAATAGTACTCCCTTATCGACAGGTGGAAGCACAGGAAACGGTACAGTTTAATGAGAAGAAAATACAGAAGCATATAGAAGAACAAATATCTCAAGCGGGTATTCCTGGACTTTCAGTAGTAATTGTAAAAGGAAATGAAACGATTTATAAGAAGAATTATGGCTATGCCGATACAAACAAAAAACGTCAAGTTACGAATGAGACGCTTTTCGAGCTAGGTTCTACTTCAAAAGCTTTTACGGCATTAGCTGTATTGCAGCTAGAAAAAGAAGGGAAAATTAAACTTAGTGATTCTTTAACTAAATATGTTTCATGGTTTGAAATGGAGTATAAAGGCAAACCTTATGAAATTACACTTTATGACTTATTACACCATACTAGTGGAATACCGGAAAAGGCCATTGGATATATTCCTATAACCAATGGCAAAGATTCTATTGAGAAAACGATTAGGAATGTTATGCCAATAGGACTAAACCGAGAGCCGGGTAGCAGTTTTGAATATTCTACGGTTAACTACGATCTATTAGGCTTAGTAATCGAGAAGGCAACTAATCAATCATTTGAAAGATATGTTCAAGATCATGTGCTATCAAAGTTGGATCTATTGAGTACATACGCTGGACGTGAGATGGCCCCATTAGATAACATGGCCCAAGGTTACAAGCGTAATTTCTTACAATCATTACCCTATGACGCTCCTAATTATAGGGGGAATACACCGGCTGGATATTTTATTTCAAATATAAATGATATGGAAAGATGGTTAAAATTACAGCTTGGGGTTGAAAAGCCTAGGATGTTTCCGGAGGAATTGATTAACGATTCTCATAAAGCGAATAGAAAGGTTGCCCCAGATAGCAATGGAGCTTCATATGCAGCTGGATGGGAGGTCTATCAAAGTGGTGGAGGGGAAATTTCACATGGTGGAAGTAACCCAAATTATTCATCGTATATTGGTTTCCGTGATGAGGAACAGATAGGGGTCGTAGTATTAGCAAATCTGAATAGTAATTACACTTACTATATCGGTAGCAGTCTTTTAAATATGATGATAGATAAAGAAGTTAAACCGTTACTCTATGATGAATATAAGAAAACGGATCAAATAGGAACAGCCTTATTTGTGATCTCATCTTTGTGTTTACTAACTTTATTGGTCATGTTATTTCATTTAATCAGGGAGATTATTTTTAGAAAAAGAAAATTTATATTACCAACGGGAAAAACATGGTTACATATGGTATTAGTTGTTGCGATATATGGGCTAATGATTTATGCACTCTATCAACTACCAAATCTCTTGTTTGGAGGGCTTCCGTGGGCATTTATAAAAGTTTGGGCTCCTTCAACTGTTGTACTTGCAATATATGCAATTGCTGGGGTGGGTTTGGCCTATGTTATCCATACATTCTTAAATCTTTGTTTTCCAAGACAAAAGGGAAAGTCGCTTTTGACTTTAATTGTTTTGGGATTAATATCAGGATTTGGTAATGCCTTTCTCATTTTTGTGATTAATGAAACGTTTGTTAGATCAAATAATTTGGAAAATGGCTTGTTATTTTACTTTGTACTTGGAATCGTTATGTATGTCTTTTCACAACGTATTATTAGAACTAGCATTGTATCGTATACAAACGAGCTAGTTTATGAAAAAAGGATGGAATTAACAGATAAGTTGTTACAGACTCCTTATTACAAATTGGAGTTGATTGAGAAGGGACGAATAGAGGCGACATTAAATAACGATACGGAAGTTATCTCTCGTTCTCTCAATCTATTAGTTACTGCTGGAACAAGTTTATTAACGTTACTGTTTTGTTTTCTCTATCTTGGTGTAATGAATATGTATGCCTTTTTACTATCCTTGTGTATCATCTTTATTACTGCAGGGGTATATTCTCTGATCGGACGACAAGCAGATAAAGTTTGGAATGAAACAAGAGATATTCAGAATGTATATTTCCGTTTGATTGGTGATCTAAGGCATGGTTTCAAAGAGCTTAGGCTTCATACTGGAAAACGAAACGATTTTCGAGAAGTTATGAATGAAAGCTGTAATAACTATCGTGTTAAACGAACGATAGGAGATATTAAATTTGCAAATGTGTTTGTTCTGGGAGAACTATTATTCATTTTTGTTATTGGTATTGTAGTTTTCGTATTTCCAGAATTTTTTGTTAATATGCCAAAAGAGACGATAAGTAACTATGTAATTGTTTTTCTGTATATGACAGGTCCAGTTAATGAAATACTGGGCGGTATCCCTCAGCTCGTAAATGTACGTATTTCTTGGCAACGTATTCAACAAATGGTGAAGAGTGTAGATCATATAAAGGCAAATGAGCAAATTGCAACAACAAAAGAGTACTTAGATGTGCCAATTTGTTTGCAGCTACAAAATGTAAGTTATAAGTATAAGAATAAAGATGGAGATTTTACTGGTTTTGGTATTGGTCCAATAGACATGGACTTTAATTCTGGAGAAATAGTCTTTATTGCTGGTGGTAATGGGAGTGGAAAATCTACTTTATCAAAACTGATTACTGGGTTATATGAACCTAATGAAGGTAACGTTTTATTAAATGGAAAAGAAATAGCTCCAGAGGAATTGAATCAATACTATTCAGCTATCCTGAGTGATTTTCATGTTTTTGATAGGCTATATGGAATTAATACAGAAGGAATGAAAGCAGAAATCGATCATTATTTAGAACTTCTCCAACTGAGTGACAAGGTTGGCATTGAGAATGGGCGCTTTACTACTACGCAACTATCAACTGGACAAAAGAAAAGGTTGGCATTGCTGGTTACGTATTTAGAAGATCGACCTATACTTTTATTTGATGAATGGGCAGCGGATCAAGATCCTGGTTATAGACGCTTCTTTTATGAAGAATTGTTACCTCAAATGCGAGCGAAGGGTAAATGTATTATTGCTATTACTCACGACGATCAATATTTTCATTTGGCAGATAAGCTTATAGTGATGGAGATGGGAACTGTGAAAATGAATAAAACAAAGGAGGCATTATTATGAGTAAGGAAATTAAATGTGTTGTTTGGGACTTAGATTGTACAATTTGGGATGGTGTTTTATTAGAGAGTGGTACGGTTACTTTAAAACCTGGAATTTATGAAATTATATGTGAATTAGATCGACGTGGAATACTGCAATCAGTTGCTAGTAAAAATAACTACGAAGATGCAATAGCTAAATTACGGGAATTTGGAATAGAAGAGTATTTTTTATATCCGGAGATTCATTGGAACTCTAAATCTAGTTCCATTGAGAAAATTAGAAAAAATTTAAACATAGGTATTGATACTTTTGCGTTCATTGATGACCAACCTTTTGAATTAGAAGAAGTACAGAGCGTTCATAATGATATTCTGTGTATACATGTAAATGAATATAAGTCGTTATTAGACTTGCCACGACTACAACCAAAAAGAATTACAGAAGATTCAGGTCGTCGAAGACTGATGTATTTAGAAAATCTTAAGAGAACGAAGGATGAAGAAGAATATGAAGGCCCAAAAGAAGAATTTTTAGCTTCACTTGGGATGAATTTTGTGATTAGTGAGGCTCGTGAGGAAGATTTACAGCGTGCAGAGGAGTTAACAGTACGTACGAATCAATTAAATTCGACTGGTATTACCTATGATTATGATGAATTAAACTATTATCGTAATCATCCAGATTATTTATTATTAGTTTGTGAGTTATCAGATAAATATGGCTCCTATGGGAAGATTGGTTTAACACTTGTAAAAAGGACGGAGGAAGCCGACTGCCTAAAACTTCTTCTCATGTCTTGTCGTGTAATGTCCCGTGGCGTTGGTACTATACTCCTTACATATCTAATGGAAAGAACAAAACAGGCAGGTAAACGCTTTTTGGCTGAGTTTAGACAGACTGACCGTAACCGTATGATGTTTGTTACGTACCGATTAGCTGGATTTAAGGAAACTAGCAACGAAAATGGAATATTAATTTTAGAACATAATCTTGAGAATATAAATCCTTATCCTCACTATATTAATATACAATTTCCGGAAACACCAACGGATGTGGATAGAGGGGAAGTGGAAATATGCAACAAACAATTGTAAAGCATTCTCTTACGCATCCACAAAAAAGAGTTTGGTATAATGAACAAATTTATCCAAACACATCTATGTATAACATCGGAGGGATGGTTCTTATTAATGGGGAAATTAATTTTACAATTTTAGAAAAAGCAATTCAATTATTCATTAAGAAAAATGATGGTTTACGTCTACGGATTTTTCAACAACATAGAGAACCCCACCAATATATATCACCATTTGAACCTACACCAATACGTTTAATTGATTTTTCTAATCATCATAATCCAAGTTTAGAAGCTAGAAAATGGGCCCAGGATGAATTTCAAAAACAAATTCCACTTGAAGGAGGCCCTCTGTTTGAATTTGTGCTCTTGAAAATAAGTGATGTAGAAAGCTCCTATTTTGTTAAGTTTCATCATATTATAGCTGATGGTTGGACAATCCAACTTATGACGAGTCAAATTATCGATTTTTACTCTAAGTTAAAGAATGATGAGCATATAAATGATACGGTTGAATCTACTTATCTGTCTTATCTACAAGCAGAGGAGAAATATCTGGAATCCCCTCGATACGTAAAAAATAAGAATTATTGGAATGAGAAATTTATGAATCTGCCAGATTTCTTTTTATCAAAAACATCTCATTCTCTAGAAGGGAAACGAAAGATATTTTTAATTGAAAAAGAAAAATCGGTTGCACTACAGTCTTTTATACAAAAACATAGAATATCTATGAATACATTATTTTCAACCTTTATGCTTATTTATATTCATAAAATGTATGATCAATCAGACATAATCATTGGATCTCCTGTACTAAATCGTTCCGGTGTACTAGAAAAGAAAATAGTAGGTATGTTTACTAGCACAATGCCGTTACGGTTAAATGTGGATGAAGATGAGAGTGTTCTATCTTTCATTAAAAGAGTAAATCATGAAATAAAACAATGTCTATTTCATCAGCGTTATCCTTATAACTTATTGGTAAAAGACTTGCAATTGACTAGTAAAGGATACGATGGTTTATTTCAATATAGTGTGAATTACTACAATACAAAACTTAAAAATACTATCGATGGATTTTCTTTAGAAAACGTGGAGTTTTATAGTGGCTACCAAGCCTATTCATTGCAGTTAGTTATTAAGGAATGGGCAGATGAAGGTTTAGAAATTCAATATGATTATAAAGTCGCGGATTTTGAAGAAGATCAAATTAATTGTATGCATGAGAGGTTTTTAACTTTAATAGAACAAGTTTTACGTAATGAAGATCAATCGATAAAAGAATTATCTTTGTTATCGGATGATGAGCAAAAGTTTATGTTAGAGAAATTTAACAATACAGCTGTTGTGTATCCGAAAGAAAAAACTATTCAAGAATTATTTGAAGAACAAGTAAAACAGACACCAGAAAAAATAGCAATTCAACATGCTGATAGATCAATGACTTATCTTGAATTAAATAAGAAATCTAATCAGTTAGCAAGAAAGTTACGAGAAAAAGGAGTCAAAAATGGTCAAGTCGTGGGTATACTAGCTAAACATTCACTTGAGATAGTAATTGCAATTTGGGGAGTTATTAAGGCTGGAGGTACATATTTGCCTATAGATCCTTCCTACCCAGAGGACCGAATTCGTTATATTTTGAATGATAGCGGCACAACATTACTTTTAACTGACTATACAAATGAGGGTAATTTAGAATATTTAGGTGAGAAAATTAATATATGTGATCAGAAACTTTATGAAGGAGATAATGCCAATCTAAACCTAGTAAATGCACCAAATGATCCAATATATATAATTTATACCTCTGGAACCACGGGGAATCCTAAAGGAACTGTAATCACTCAACGTGGATTGGTTAACTATATTTCCTGGGCTAAAAAGAACTATATTAGTAGTGAAAATGATGTTTTTGCATTATATTCATCCGTTTCTTTTGATTTAACAGTAACTTCAATATTCACTCCTTTAATAAGTGGTTTATTGTTAGTAATATATCATGATAATGAAGATGAGTTTATTTTGTCAAAAATACTCAAGGAAAATGTAGTAACAGTGTTGAAAGTTACGCCTTCACATTTAGCATTGTTAAATAACTATTCACCCCCAAGAGTTTCATCTCTTCGCAGATTGATTGTGGGTGGAGAGGATTTGAAAACCTCAGTCGCCGAAAAGATATATGATCTTTTTAGCGGTAAAGTTGAAATAATTAATGAATATGGACCAACTGAAACTGTGGTTGGATGTATGATTCATCGTTATGATCCAGATCTAGATCGAAGAGCATCCGTACCAATTGGTACACCAGCTGATAATGTTCAAATATATTTATTGGATAAGAATCTTCAGCCGGTTCCTATTGGTGTAAAAGGAGAAATTTATATATCGGGTGATGGGGTAGCTAAAGGTTATTTAAATCGTCCGGATTTAACAGCGCAACGTTTTTTATCCAATCCATTTATTTCGAGTGAGAAGATGTATCGAAGTGGTGACTTAGCTGTCATGTTGCCAAATGGATTAATTGAGTATCAAGGACGGATGGATTCTCAAGTGAAAGTTAAAGGATATCGTATTGAAATAGGGGAAGTTGAGAATGTACTGTTACAACACAAGTCTGTTAAAGATGTAGTAGTGGTGAATTGGCAAGGTGAGGATAATTCAAATCATCTAGTTGCTTACATTGTTTTGAAAGACAGTGTTCAAAATATAGAAATACGCAGTTTTATTTCGCATATGCTACCAAGTTATATGATTCCTTCATTTTTTATCTATATGGATCAGCTACCGCTTACTATTAATGGAAAGGTAGATCGTCAAGCGTTGCCAGATCCGATGTTAAATAACGGTTCTAATCATACTCATTTAGAAGAAGTAGATGAAGATGTTACTGGAATGGTTAGTGAAGTTCTCAAGGAAATATTACAGACTGATAGAATCGAATTGCATAGTAATTTTTATCATTTAGGTGGAGATTCTATTAAAGCGATCCAAGTGAGCGCTAGATTACAAGAACTGGGATGGAAAGTTAGAGTTAAAGATGTACTAAATTATCCAGTTGTAAGTGAATTGGCAGCAATGTTAGTTAAACAAAAAGATGTTACAGTCTCACAAACATTGGTAACAGGAAAGGTAGAGCTTACTCCTATTATGCGTTGGTTCCTTGATCAACAGTTTAAGAACCCGCATCATTGGAATCAATCGGTATTACTGTCTTTGAAGAAGCCGGTTAAAGAAGAATATGTTAATAAGATGTTAAATACGATCATGCATCATCATGATTTGTTACGGTTAAGGTATGAGGATAAGCAGGATTACTTCTATTATGACGAAGATATGTCCATTGTTGATTCTAAGGTTACCATGTTTGATTTGTCTGAAATTCCAATTGAAATGGCTTTGAATCAGGTTCATATAAAAGGTGAAGAGTTAAAAGGAAGTTTAAATTTGAATGTAGGACCATTATTTAAAGGGGCCTTATTCCAGCTTTCAAATGATCAACAGTTGTTATTATTAACTGCACACCACCTTATTGTTGATGCTGTGTCCTGGCGTATTTTAATTGAAGATGCAAACCGATGTTTGAATAGCTTGTATTTAGGAGAAGTTCCATCGCTACCATTAAAAACTAACTCTTTCCAAGATTGGTCTGAAGCTTTAAATAGTCGAGGAGTTAATTTAGTACGTGCTGAATTAGATTATTGGGAATCCATAGATAACATGCTAGATAATAATTTTCAAATTAATAGAGAAAAAGAAAATAGTACTGTTGAAAGTTGTACGACTCTTACCTTTACATTGAATGCAGATGATACAAGAAAACTATTAACTACTGCAAATGTGCCTTACAATACACAACCAATGGAGTTGTTACTTGCTGTGTTGACAGAAAATTTAGGTAAATATACAAACCAAGATCAAATTAAATTTGAGTTAGAAGGTCATGGTCGAGAGGAATTATTTGAGCATCTTGATATTTCACGTACAGTAGGGTGGTTTACAACGATGTATCCTATTGTATTACAAGTTTCGCATAATATTGCTAATCAAATAAAGAGTGTTAAAGAAGAGGTTCGTAAAAGACCTAATAAGGGAATTGGATATGGAATTCTTAAAGAGAAGTTTCCTTCTTGCAAAGATTTAACTCAAAATATAATTCGTTTTAACTATTTAGGAGGGATAGATAATTCTCTCGGGGATGGATGGTTTACTATTGTTGATTATCAAAGTGGCAGTGAACAATCAAAAGATAATCATATTACTGCATTATTGGATATTGTGGCCATGGTTAAGAATAAAAGCTTAGAAATTCATGTGACATTTAGTACAAGTTATTTTCAAAAGAATTTTGTAGAAAATTTATTTTCAGATTATCTAGAACGACTACAGACATATATCCAATCCTGTTGTCAAATGCAAACTAAAGAATTTACTTCATCAGATTTTGAAACCTTAAACCTTAGTGATGAAGAAATTGATAATTTGTTTGATTAAACAACTATTTGATGAAAATTTTATTTAATAAAGGAGAAGTCACTTGAGAAAATTAATGAAAGATTTATCGCCAGGATTGAATAGTAACAAATATTTGGTTTGTGTTCCTTATGCTGGGGGCTATTCGAATTCTTTTTTACCTTTAAAGAATTATTTACCGAAAGATATAAAACTTATTTCATTTGATCCTCCAGGCCATGGTCCTAATCTTTCTCCACTAGTTGATAACATAGATGATCTTGTTAATTTATATTTAATGGAGATGCAACCAATTTTAGAGGGAGAGGTTACATTATTTGGCCATAGCATGGGAGGAATTATAGTTCACCGTATGGCTCAAATTTTAGAAAGTAAGGGCATAAATCCTAAAAATGTTATTATCTCTGCTATGAATCCACCTGAAATAAGAAGAAAAACAAATCATTTAGATGATAAAGACTTTATAGATTATATAAAGTCTTTGGGAGGATTACCGGATGAAGTATTACAACATCAGGAGCTTTTAAACTATATCCTTCCAGTTATTCGATCAGACTTTCGTGCCATTGAGAATTATATAAATGATGACACAACATTGTTGAAAGCGCCCCTATATATTATTAGTGGAACAACAGACTCTAATTATACAGTAAAAGGGGCTAAGAAGTGGGTAGAATGGGGCAATGAGGTTCATTTTCTAACAGTTAATGGTGGTCATATGTTTTTACTACATCAAGCTGACATCGTGGGCGAGTTAATTATGAAAATACTAGATAGGGTAAAATCTGTGAAGTAAAAAAATTAAGAGATGTATCTGAGTAAGAGAAAAGTGCATTTCTATGCTTTATGTGAAACTTCTATCGTTAAAGTAGCAATCTAATTGGTCGTCATTGGGAGTTTTATTACTGAGGAAGAAGACTCCCAATGACGAGTATGATTGTGCCCCCTCATGATAAAACGGATAGGTCTATGGGGAACATAACCACTAAATATGTAGTATTTAGTATCAATATCATAGAGAATGGTGGGAAGAAAAAATGCTTGATAAATTTACCCAGCAGGTTTTATTATCTAGTGAAAAATTTAAAAAAGAAAAAGAATATTGGTTAGACAAGTTATCAGGTGATGTTGAGTTAAGTAGATTTCCTTGTGATTGTCTGTCTTTAAATAATATTCAGGCTTCTAAAGAAAGTTATTATTGTCAATTCCCATCGGATATTGCGAAGAGAGCTGTAGCAATTAGCAATAATTCTGATATGTTACTGTACACTATTTTATTATCAGGTGTGAAATATCTCTTAAGTAGATATACCGATAAGGATGATGTAGTAATTGGAATGCCAGTTTTTAAACAAGGTCAAGAAGAGACGGTTTTTCAAAACAACTTTTTATTATTACGTACTCAAATAAATCAAGAAGATAATTTTAAAGAAATAATATATAAAATTAAAGAAATAATTTTAGAGTCAAATGAACATTGTCATTTTCCTTTTAATAAACTTACTCAATTATTAAGTCTAGATGGAGAGAGTAATAATCTTCCCTTATTAAATACAATAGTAATGTTAGATGATATTCATTGTTATGAGAGTACAGATAAAATAAACTCTGATATGGTTATTAGGTTTATGAAAAATGAAGAACAGTTAAAGGTTCAAGTGGATTACAACTCTACTTTATATAGTGAAGGATTAGTTAGTAGAATAGTTAATCATTTATATAATATTTTAGATATATTAATGAAAGATCCAAATAAATCTGCAATGGATCTAGATGTAATGCCTAAAACAGAAAAGAATCAAATATTATTTGATTTCAATCATACGACTAGAGTTCATAAAACATTACTTTGTGAGACTGTAACAGCTCCTCAATTATTTGAAGAGCAGGTAAAACAGAATCCTAATCAAATAGCGATTGTATGTAATGGAAAAGAAATTACATATAAACAATTAAATATAAAAGCTAATCAGTTGGCGAGAAGGTTATTAGACCAGGGAGTTAAAAGAGAATCCATTGTTGGTGTGATGATGGAACGCTCTATTGAGATGATTGTAGGCATATTAGGTATCTTAAAAGCGGGTGGGGCGTATTTACCGATTGATACCGAGTTACCAAAACAAAGAGTGGAATATATGCTGACAGACAGCGGGTGTTCACATGTACTAACATATCAAAACTCTATTATAAAGGGAGTAGCATTTCAAGGTAGTGTAATAAATCTAATGGATATTCCTTTTGAAGAAGAACAAGTAGAAGATTTGCAGATAACGATGGAACCTCAAAATTTGGCATATGTTATTTATACATCAGGTTCTACAGGCCAGCCCAAAGGGGTAATGATTGAACATCGTTCCTTAACTAATTTTTTGTGTGCAATGTATGAGGACTTCTCTCAAGATATAGGGATAACTGATAATGTACTATTCTCAAGTAGTATTTCTTTTGATGTTACTATATTTGAAATATTTGTCCCATTGGTATATGGAGCAAGAATGACTATTTATCAAGGTGAGAAGTTTGATGTACCAAAACTTGTACAAGTCATTCTTGAGGAACAGGTCACGTTAGCATATATTCCACCTACCTTATTAAATGAAATATATGATTATTTTGTAAGGGCGAATCAGAAGATATCGTTAAATAAACTTTTCGTGGGAGTAGAATCAATTAAAACAGAATTACTCGCAAAATACGATCATCTATTTAGGGGGAACCTCCAAATATTAAATTTATACGGACCTACAGAGGCTACAGTCTGTTGTACATCTTATCAATATGAGAGGGATAAAGAAATTACAATACAAAACGTACCAATAGGTTCGCCATTGTTAAATACTAAAATTTATATATTGGATTCATTTCACAGGCTACAACCTATAGGTGTTCCAGGAGAAATATGTATTTCTGGCATAGGGTTAGCTAGGGGATACATCAATCGAAAAGAATTAACAGCAGATAAATTTATCGATCATCCATTTGAACATGGTGAGAAATTATATAAAACAGGAGATATAGCGAGATGGCTACCTGATGGTAACATAGAATACTTGGGACGAGTTGATCATCAAGTGAAAATAAGGGGATATCGAATAGAACTAGGTGAGATAGAAGCAAGTTTGTTAAAATATGAGACAATCAAATCCGCCGTAGTAATACAGCGAGAAGATGAAAGTGGAGAAAAGTATTTATGTGCGTATGTAGTTACCAAAAAAGATATTCCTATTCCAGAGGTAAGAGCATATTTAGCAACCAAGTTACCATATTATATGATACCTCAACAAATCATATCCATTCAAAACATACCGTTAACACAAAACGGAAAAATAGATAGAAAAAAATTACCTCAACCTATTAATAATTTGAAATCTAGTCATCTAGAGCCGACAAATTCTACAGAAAGAAAATTAGTTGAGATTTGGAAAGATGTATTAGGAATACAAAGGGTAGGAATACGGGATAATTTTTTTGAGATAGGTGGTCATTCATTAAAGGCTGCTAGGCTAATTTCTATCGTTAATAAAGAATTTAATGTGCAATTATCTATTAAATCCCTATTTAAGTTTCCTGTTTTGGTTGATTTTTCAAAATGTATATTAGAAATGGAAAAAAGTAATTATATTTCCATAGAACCTGTAAAACAACAAGAGTATTATTTAGCTTCTACGTCACAAAAGAGAATGTTTATAGTAGATCAATTCGAAGATGGTACAAATACAACTTATAATATGCCCACAATACTTAAAGTAGAAGGGGATATTTGTAAAGATAAGTTTGAAAATATATTTCAATCTTTAATTGAGAGACATGAAATATTAAGAACTTCTTTTCAAATTTTAGATGGGGAATTAGTGCAGAAAATTGAGCCTAATGTAGATTTCAATATTGAATACGTTCATGTAAATGAAAAAGATGCGGATTATTTAATACATGAGTTTATAAGTCCATTTGATTTATCAAAACCTCCATTATTAAGGATGTTGCTTTTAAGGATAGCAGAAGAAAGACATATCCTTGTAGTAGATATGCATCATATAATATCTGATGGTTTATCAATGGGGATATTAATAAAAGAGTTTGTAGAATTGTATAAAGGAAATGAGCTTCCAAAATTGAGAGTGCAGTACAAAGACTATGTGATGTGGCAAAATGGACCTTACTATAAGAATCTAATTAGTGAACAAAAGAATTATTGGTTAACAACTTTAAAAGGAGAACTCCCGGTTTTAAATTTTCCAACCGATTTTCAAAGACCGACTATACAAAGCTTTAAAGGTAATGTTTGTTCTTTTAATTTGAGAACAGATTTAACTTTTAAAGTAAATAAGCTAGCAACTGAAACTGGTACCACGCCATATATGATTTTATTGGCCATTTATAACATACTTTTATCTAGATACACAGGTCAAGAAGACATTATTGTAGGTTCGCCTATTGCTGGAAGGTCTCATTCTGATACTAATCATATGATTGGTATGTTTATTAATACTTTGGTAATGAGAAATTATCTAGAAAATGACGATGAGTTTATTGAGTTTTTGAGTAGATTAAAACTCAATACATTAGAAGCTTATGAAAATCAAGACTATCCTTTTGAAGAACTATTAGAAGGTTTAGACTTGCATAGGGATACAAGTAGAAATCCATTATTTGATACCATGTTTGTTTTTCAAAACATGGATATGAATCCAATAACTATTGGTGAATTAGAATTTACACCGTATCCGTTTAAGCAGTCAGTTTCAAAATTTGATTTGTCATTAGTAGCAACGGAAATAGATAATAACATTCATTTAAAAGTAGAATATAGTACTAAGTTATTTAAAGCGGAGACAATAGAAAGGTTAATGGTACATTTTACAAATATAGTTGAGGAAGTAACTAATAACCCTAGAGTACGATTGCGTAATATTAATATGTTATCTATAGAAGAAGAACATTGTATTATGAATGAATTTAACAAAAAAGAGAATTCAAATTCTAATCATTTATTAGTGCATAAAATGTTTGAAGAACAAGTAAAACGGAACCCTAATCAAATAGCCGTTGTATGTAATGAAAAAGGAATTACATATAATGAATTAAATATAAAAGCTAATCAGTTGGCGAGAAGGTTATTAGACCAAGGAGTTAAAAGAGAATCCATTGTTGGTGTGATGATGGAACGCTCCATCGAGATGGTTATAGGTATATTAGGTGTCTTAAAAGCAGGTGGGGCGTATTTACCAATTGATACCGACTTACCAAAACAAAGAGTGGAATATATGCTGACAGACAGTGGGGGTTCACATGTATTAGTACATCAAAACTCTATTATAAAGGGGATAGAGTTCCAAGGTAATGTAATAGATCTAATGGATATGTCTTTTGAAGAAGAACCAGGAGAAGACATGCACATGATGATAGAACCTCACAACTTAGCGTATGTTATTTATACATCAGGTTCTACAGGACAACCTAAAGGAGTAATGATTGAACATCGATCCTTGACTAACTTTTTGTGTGCAATGTATGAAGATTTCTCTCAAGATATAGGGATAACTGATAACGTTCTATTCTCAAGTAGTATTTCTTTTGATGTTACTATTTTTGAGATATTTGTCCCATTGATATATGGCGCAAGAATGACTATTTATCAAGGTGAGAAGTTTGATGTATCAAAACTTGTACAAGTCATTCTTGAGGAACAGGTTACATTATCATATATTCCACCTACTTTATTAAATGAAATATATGATTATTTTGTTAGAGATAACCAGAAGATAGTGTTAAATAAGTTACTTGTGGGAGTAGAACCCATTAAAACAGAATTACTCGCAAAATACGATCATCTATTTAGGGGGAGCCTCCAAATATTAAATGGATACGGACCTACAGAGGCTACAGTTTGTTGTACATCTTATCGATATGAGAGTAATAAAGAAATTACAACACAAAACGTACCGATAGGTTCGCCGTTGTTAAATACTAAAATTTATATATTGGATTCATTTCATAGGATACAACCTATAGGTGTTCCAGGAGAAATATGTATTTCTGGCATAGGGTTAGCTAGAGGATACATCAATCGAAAAGAATTAACAGTAGATAAATTTATTGATCATCCATTTGAACGAGGTGAGAAACTATATAAAACAGGGGATATAGCAAGGTGGCTACCTGATGGTAACATTGAATACTTGGGCCGAGTCGATCATCAAGTAAAAATAAGGGGATATCGAATAGAACTAGGTGAGATAGAAGCGAGTTTGTTAAAATATGAGACAATCAAAACGGCCGTAGTAATAGATCAAGAAGATGAAGCTGGGGAAAAGTATTTATGTGCATACGTAGTTACAGAAAAAGATATTCCTATTCCAGAGGTAAGAGCATATTTGGCAACAAAGTTACCACATTATATGATACCTCAACAACTCATACCAATTCACAATATACCATTAACACAAAATGGGAAAATAGATAGAAGTAAGTTACCGAAGCTAAATACACTGGGCAATAGTAATTATGTACCACCAAGAAATGAAATAGATAGTAGTTTAATTGATATTTGGAGTAGTATATTAGGCGTAAATAATATTGGTATAAATGATAATTTCTTTGAATTAGGTGGTCATTCTCTTAAGGGATTAAAGTTATTCGAAAATATCAAGAGAATGTTTAATGTGCAACTGCCATTAAGTTTATTATTTCAAAAGGCTACTATTGAACAATTAAGTGATGTAATAAGTAGGAATAAAGGAATAGACAGTGAGTGTTTAATTCCAATTCAAAATGGGACAAACAAGGATAGTCAATGGTTCATTGTTCATGGACAAGGAGGGGGTATATTAAACTATTATGATTTGGCTAGAGAATTAGGAGAGGATAAGAATGTATATGGGTTACAATCTATAGGATATGATGATAATAGATTTCCAAACTTATCTGTAGAGGAAATGGCGGTAAGATATATAGAAGAAATTAAACAAGTAAAAAAAGAAGGGCCATATACCTTATTAGGATGGTCTTTTGGAGGAATAGTTGCATTTGAAATGGCTAGAAAATTAGAAGAACTAGGTGATAAAGTTAGTTTTCTAGGTTTACTTGATGTTCATCCTATTGAACAAGGTAAGGAGATTCTTAGTTTAAATATTAAGAATGCCTTTGAAGAATTGGAAAAATTCAATGATCAGTTAGGGATTGAGAAAATTAGTTTTGAGCAAATGAGTGAAGAACAATTAATAGAATCTTTACTGAAAAAATTTACATTGAATGAAAATAGTTGTCAGCAAAATTTTGAAGATCCAATGATGAATAAGTTAAAAGTAATGATAGCTAATAGATATGCATACCTAAAATATAATTGTAAACAAAAAATAAAAGCAGATATCTTTCTATTTAATGCATCTATTAATGACATTCACCCACTAGTAGATTATAACAGATGGAATGAATATACATCAGGGGAAGTATACGCTTTGCAAGTGCCAGGTTCCCATCTGAGTATGTTAGAGAAACCGCATATTCATGAGTTGGTAAAGAGTATAAAAATAAGTTTTAAACAAATGCTCTTATTAGCACATGTAAATAGGTGAAATATTATTTGAAATTGTACACTATTAGTTTTCTAAAAGTCTCATAAATTCGTGTATAACATATTATGAGACTTTTTTCTTTGAGCCCATTCAATAATAGACATAAAGAGGTTAGAAAATAAGTCGAAAATATGAATGTAAAATAGAATATTATCCTCTGAAAATGTTTTTTACTATCAAAAATAAATAGGAATTGTTCATTGAGAGTTTTTAAATTTATATAAGATGTTAGGTGGGAAGGAAATAATGAATATATATAAGGTACGTGTGCCAGGAAATATAGAACATAATATTATGCAAAAACTTATGCGTTTGGTCTCAAAAGAAAAGCAGATGAAAATACAGAAATATAAAAGAAAGCCCGACCAATATAGCGCCTTAATTGGAGATATTATAATAAGATATTTAATTACTACAAATTTCTCAAAAGAAAATAAAGATATTAAATATAAATACAATGAATACGGAAAGCCTTATGTTGATGAGTTAAATAATTTTTATTTTAATATATCACATTCCGAAAGTTGGGTTGTTGGAGCTATTCATGAGGAAGAAGTAGGAATAGATGTAGAAAAAGTCCGGCCCATAGATACTACAATGATTAAAAATATTTTTACTGAGGAAGAATTTAATTATTTAAATTCATTAAATGTAGAACAAAAATTAGATGTGTTTTATGAATTATGGACTATAAAAGAAAGCTTTGTTAAATGGATAGGGAAAGGACTAACTATACCTTTAAACTCTTTTGTTATTAATAAAAATACAATATTTTATGGTGACATGCTATCTAATGAGGTTTATTATAAAAAGTTTACCATTGGTAAAGATTATAAGCTTTCTTGTTGTGCTTCTTTAGATAGTTTTCCAGAATCAATAATTGAAATTGATTTTGTTGATTTGTGTAATTACTTTATAGAAGATAAGCATTCTTACATAGTTTAAAATGATCGATATTTCCCTAAGGAAAGAAAATTTTTGGGGATTTAATTTTGAAAATTCTAAAAGTAAAGATCTGAATAAGTAATTAAACTTGCTGGATATGCAATCATTTTACGCTTAATAGATCACTTTTTGTATATATTAGTATGTCATTCATTGTTTTTTTACTTAGATCAATAGTTGCAATAACAATTGTTAACGTTGTAGCTGTAACAATTAAGAGATTAGCATAACTACTAATAGCGAGCCAGTAGAAGGAGTATATCTCTTTTAAAGAGGGTTCTTTAATAACTGCAGCAGTAATTTGCATCTTAACTGACAATCTGGAAAACGATATTTTTGAATGGTTGGATTTTTTAGAGATGAGGCTATAAAAGAAACGGCCAACATTGTATGTATATTATTAGTAAAAAAGAGAATTCAAGTATGAATTGACAGAAAATTGATAAAAGAATTGAGAAAGCTGAAAATTCAGTATTTTGAGTATATTTTTAGCGTTGTAGTGTGTAATATATTCAGCAGAGCTATATCATAAAAAATAGGAATATAGACTAACAATAGAATTATATGTAAGTATTTATGAGTAAAAATAGCATTCGAGTTCATATAGCCTATATGAACTCGAATGCTATACATTAGTTTAAAAACAAATATAGAAAAGTGTGGTAATGGATCCACATGAATTATATTTGCAATCTATTATTTTTTACCTTAGCTGTTTTAATAGTTTCTATTTACATACATATGTAAATACATTTTTGTTACATGCACTTATTCAAAAGGGAGGTAATATAATAATGGCTATTCGAAAACATTTAATTACTCTTGAGGATCTTACTGATAGTGATATTAACCAAATTGTAACTCGTGGGGTAGAGTTTGCCACAGGTAAATCGCAACCTAATCACATATTAGCGGGAAATATAATTGGGATTTACTTCCGTAAAACATCGACTAGAACTCGATCGGCATTTTCTGTTGCAGCATTAAAGATGGGTGCACAAATTGTATCGTATGGTCCAAATGATTTGCAAGAAAATACAGGGGAGTCTATAGAAGACACTACTCAAGTACTTTCGCGAATGCTGGATGGACTAGTAGCAAGAACTGCAGATAGTCAAAAGGAAATGGAAAAACTGGCATCTCAAAGTCGTATGTCAGTCATTAATGCAATGAGTGCGGAAGAACATCCAACACAAGCGCTAACAGACCTAACAACAATGAAACAAAAATTTGGTGAAATAGCTGGATTACGGGTTTTATATATGGGAGAAGGTAATAACAGTGCAGCAGCCCTAGCTCTTTCTTTATCTCGTTTTCCAGGCACGGAGTTATATCTTTTTACACCTGCTGGTTATGGAGTGTCTCCAAGTGTGCTTGAAAAATCAAAAGAATATGCACGATTTTCTGGTGCTAAAGTTATAGAATGTCATGATATAAAAATGTTACCTAGTGAAGTGGATGTTGTATATACAACAAGGTGGCAAACAACAGGGACAAGCAAAATAGATCCTTTATGGAAAGATGCATTTAATCCATTTGCAGTGACAGAGAAAATTTTGACTTTATATCCGGAAGCTACTTTTATGCATGACCTCCCAGCACACCGAGGTGAAGAAGTAGCAGCAACAGTTATTGATGGACCGAAAAGTATTGTATTTACCCAAGCCGAAAACAAGCTAAATAGTGCTATGGCGGTACTTGAATGGTGCTTAGCTTACCGATACTAAAGAATTTAGCATTTATTTTCTTTCAGGTATAAGTTCTATTTGAGGTACATTCGAAAGTACATTTACAAATATTTATCTTTAATTATTTTTTTAGATTTTAACCAAGAAAGGAAGCAAATTATGCTCAAGAAATTAGAGAGTTTAGAAAGGGTAATCGGCAACACACCTATGATTAAATTAGAGCATGAAAAGATTAATCTGTATGCAAAACTAGAATATTACAATTTAATGAATAGCGTTAAAGTACGTGCTGCTTACCATATTTTAAAATCAGCAATAAGTCGCGGTGAAGTGACTGAAAATTCTACAATTATCGAATCTTCATCTGGTAACTTTGCGGTTGCTCTTGCTACTCTTTGTAGGTATATTGGTCTAAAATTCATACCAGTTATTGATCCAAATATTAATGATAGTTATGAGAATTTTTTGAGAGCAACTTCCTATCAAGTAGCTAAAGTGGATGAACGAGATGAAACAGGTGGCTATTTATTAACGCGTTTAAATAAGGTGAAAGAACTTTTAAATACTATTCCTAATGCATACTGGACAAATCAATATAATAATGCCGATAACTTTGAAGCTCATTATCAAGGAATTGGTGGAGAAATATCTAATGATTTTAAACAGTTAGACTATGCCTTCATTGGAGTGAGCACTGGAGGGACGATCGCTGGGGTATCTACACGATTAAAAGAAAAATTCCCTAATATTAAAATTATTGCGGTAGATAGTCAAGGATCCATTATCTTTGGTGATAAGCCTCGTAAACGATATATACCAGGAATTGGTGCCAGTATGATACCTGGTATGGTTAAAAAAGCATTGATTGATGATGTAATGATTGTACCGGAAATTCATACTGTTGCAGGTTGCTATGAGCTATTTAATAAACATGCAATATTTGCCGGTGGATCATCAGGAACTTCATATTATGCAATCCAAAAGTATTTTGAAAATAGGGATGTTCAAAATACCCCTAATGTTGTTTTCTTATGTCCTGATAATGGTCAAGCTTACACATCTACTATTTACAACGTAGAATGGGTAGAATGGCTTAATACACAAAAATCAGTAGAGGACCAGTTAGTTTCTTTATAAAAATGATATAGAAATGAGGAAGCAATTATGATGTATTTAAATACGAAACATATCAATGAAATGGGTGTTAATTGGGAAGAAACAATAAATGTCATTTCAAAGGCAGTACAAAGTCTTGATTCAGAAGATTTTTCTCAGCCAATTAAGCCATACTTACGTTTCGCTGATCCGGCTAATAGAATTATTGCTATGCCAGCTTATATTGGAGGAGAATTTAAGGTTTCAGGAATCAAATGGATAGCTAGTTTTCCAAAGAATATTGAAAAAGGTATTCAACGTGCTCATTCAGTTACTATATTAAATGATGCTATGACTGGAAAACCATTTGCGACACTTAATACAGCAATGGTTAGTGTAATACGAACAGCTTCTGTTACAGGGTTAATGATTCGAGAGTTTGCCAAGTTAAGAGATTTAAATAATATTAAAGTTGGAATTATTGGATTTGGACCTATTGGTCAGATGCATTTAAAGATGGTAACTGCCCTATTAGGCGATAAAATCGAAAGTGTTTACTTATATGATATCAATGGAATTAAAGACGAATTAATTCCTGAGGAAATTTATTCTAAAACTCAAAAGGTTAATGCATATGAAGAAGCCTATAATGATGCTGATATTTTTATTACTTGTACTGTTTCTGCAGAAGGTTATATTGATAAGAAACCTAAAGATGGGGCGCTGCTACTCAATGTTTCTCTTCGTGATTTTAAGGCTGATATCTTAGAATATACAAAATCTCTAGTTGTTGATAATTGGGAAGAAGTCTGTCGTGAAAAAACTGATGTTGAAAGGATGCACCTTGAAAGAGGTTTACAAAAAGAAGATACAATATCAATTGCTGACGTTGTAATCCGAGGAGCACTGCAAAATTTCCCTTATGACAAAGCAATATTATTTAATCCAATGGGTATGGCCATATTTGATGTAGCCATTGCTGCTCATTACTATCAAAGGGCTAGGGAAAATGAAATTGGTGTTTTATTAGAAGACTAGTAAAATTAATAAACGTATTTTGAAATAATTATCTAATAGCTGCTAAATATCGGTAAACACGACTAATCATTATAGAAAATTAGTTATTTGATAAGCTTAGAATTTATGTAATTATTTGAGGAGCTGTTTTTATGAGTGAAATTATTTCGGCCTTAGATCTCTTACATCCCAAGCAAATTCGCTTTCATGAATCATATGAACACAAAAGATTGGAACAAATTTGTCGTGTAATGGAAAGCGAAGGTGTTTTACGGAATCCTCCCTTAGTATCTGAGCTTAGTGATGGTAATTATCTGTTACTTGATGGTGCCCATCGTATGAAGGCTATGATGGCATTAGGTTGTAAACGCGTTGCTGTACAGGTAGTACCTGATGAAAAAATAAAAATTCGTGCTTGGAATCATTTATTACCAATGGGGGAATGGGTAAATAATTTAAAGAAAGAACCTACAATAATTTGGTCAGGTAAGATTATTGCTAATAAACGTTTGCTTGCAAAAATTACAGAAGCAAATAAACAAGAACATTTTTTATATGCAAGGGATTTAAATAGCGATTTATTTAACCATTTAGAGATATGGCATCATATTGTCGGTTTATATCAACATGAGTATACGGTACGCCGTCATTCAAATGATACTGAGGTCTGGCCTCATTCAAATGAAATATTAATGAGTTATCCAGAATACTCGTTGATGGAACTGAAAAAGGTAATTGAAGCAAAATTTTTAATGCCAGCGGGAGTTACTCGTACGACGCTTAGTGGTCGGTTATTGAATTTACGTATACCACTTCATATATTGCGTACGGAAGTATATCCTGCTGGTGAATGGGAAACGTTATGTGGAAATTGGTCAAAATGTTTACGCCTTTATGACGAGCCAATTTATGTTTATGATGCATAATATATTGTTTAGTGATTATAATGTATATTTTTTATTTATTTGTAAAAATTTCATTATATGATTTATATTAATTCCAAAATATTTTTATTATGTTATAAAAACTGTTTGAATTAGTATTTAAGACTAATCTAAGAGAGGTTTGTTATCGAATGGGGGTAAATATTACAAAAAAGGACAAAGTGGAAATTTCTAAAAAATTAAAAGTTTTTTTGGCTGATCAATATTCACTTGAATTAGGCGATTACATAAGCTTTGAGATACTTGAATTTATAATAAAGGAACTAAATCCACATTTTAATCAAGATACAAAGAATAGATTGGAAATACTGTTAAAGAATATAGAGAAAGAGATATATAGTGAATTAGTTTCACACGGAAATAACAAAGCATAGAGGTTATTGTATGTGTTTAAATGTAGAATAGTTTGAACTTATAACTAAATAATGTGTTGCTATTAATTTGGTAGAATAGTGAGGAACAAGAGAATTGGTAATATACAATTTTTAGAAGAGATGAAATTGAGAAGTGAACATACTTACAATTTCATCTTTTTATTTTTGACACGCTTTTTGCAATTAAAGTATGAAAAAGGTAGCTGTACAAAAGGTACATACAGCTACCTTTTTAAAAAAATTTCGTATACAAGAACAACCTTAGCGTAAACTTGCGCTTAATGGTACTTGAGAATAAACTGTGAAATTGTTACTATAAGTACCGTGTTTAGAAAATGAGGAAGAAATTGAACCGTTCCAACTTTTGTAGGTAGATCCAGATGTATCTGTTCTTAGAAGTACGTTTGAGAAGCTAGCCTGGGTAAAAGAATTACGTCCAGTATCTTCAACGCCCTGAACCATTTTCACTGGTTCGTATTGAGAAAATGAGCCATATACAGGCTGATTTGCATATCTAGGGATTCCATTTACATACATAGTAACCGTACCATTTCCGTTATTAATTATTTTAAGATTTACTCGATCACCATCTTTAATTGATGTATCATATTGTGTGTTCCAATACTTACTGTTTTGACCTGATTCATTATATCCGGAATTAAGAAATACTTTATATCCACTTGATGTTTTTGAAATACCGCCTTCAACTTTAGATGCTCCAATACCTAAATACCAATTCACATATCCATCTTTGACAACAACTGATTTTGGTAGATTTATATCAGCTGCAATACCGGTATAGCTACCATTTGTAACACTTTTTACAGCACCTTCTGTAGCTGCAAAACTTGTAGTTGAAAACATTGATAGAGAAATTAGAAGTGAACTGGCTAGATACATCATTTTTTTCTTACTTTTCCCTAATACTTGATTCATTTTAAATCCCCCTTATTTTTAATTATTAAAGTGTATTGAAAGTTGGCCAACTAGCTACGACTTACAAATCAAAGATACATTAGGTTTAATTTAATGTATATATTTTCCTGTTATAAGTCATTGAAATGTCAAATATATTAGATATATTATATTTATCAATATAGGAGGAGTTGACAGAATAAAGTGTAATATCTGTTTAAAATTAAGTTGGTTTTGTTAAAAATACGATTAAAGCTTATAAATGTGTTGGGTATAATATGTATTACGATTCATCTAGGGGAGATAGATATGGAAGGGATACAGAGGATTTTTTAAAAGATATATCTGAAATTTTGATAAATAAAATAAAAACAAATGAAATAAATGAATTGTTTTTGTTAAAGGATTTATTGGAATAGTTCGTAGATGAAGGGAAATATATGATTTAAAAGTCGTGGAATTCCTATATAAAAAGAAGAAAGGGGGTCCAGCTATGGGAAAAACAAGCTCAAAGTTAGATAATGCAGCTATTGAAGGCGTTATAGAGGCATTAAAAGATGAAAATGAATGTTTACGTATGGAAATCGATTATTTAAAAAAGTTAAAGGCCTTAGTTCAAAAAGAGAAGAAATTACAGTCCTTTCAGAACGAGAAAGCCCATCGCCTTTAGGTATCCAAAGAGTGGGTATCATTTTGTGATCTTGTAATCTAGCTAATACATTGTAAGCATAATAAATGATTATAGAATTATGATTTTTCTTAGAAGTAGATTTAAATCTTATTAACTAGAAGTATATATACGAGCATTCCATATTTGGTGATAGGTTGCTCGTATTTTATCATTTTAGCCAAGAAGACTCCTTCCTTAAGGAACGCGAAGTGAGTGGGTCGAGTTCAAATATAGAAAATCTCGTCTACTTTTAGTATATCTTCCTACGTACAAGTATAGTAATGTGTATAGCCCGAAACAAAACTGTTTCGGACTAGGGATTCAGTATTTATTTGTTAAAAGGTTGAATTTTCTGATTTTTTAAAGCGAGAAAAATGTATTACGTTAATCAATAGATACTTCTACAGAGACACTAGGTATTGTTGGTGCTGGTGTATCTCCACCATTAGTAGAAGATTGTTGAGGTACATGTAAACTATTCATGCTATATGCTAATGCACTTATTACTACCATACTTAAAACAATTTTCTTTATTTTTTTCATCACTTTAACGCTCCTTTTTTCAAATGTTTCTTACCAGCATTACTGCTAATGTAGAAATATTTGCTCGCCTTAACATGGTTATCTGTCTCATAAAATTGAATTGCTAAAATCTCTGCATATTCTTTTACACAATCCCACATTTCTTCTTTTTCAAAATAAGAAATTGCATCAGTCACTACTTTTTCTAGTGTAATTCTAGGTAATTCTGTGAATAGTTCATTTAAAACTGCGAAACGGTGCTTATATTCCTCATTTCCTGCTTCATTCGTATAGTTTATTCCTTGCTTGATATATGCTTTAGCTGTTTCAATGCCTTCTAATTTATAATATGCTCTTGCTAAGACAAATAATGCTTTAAAATGATTCGGTATTTTATTTATAATTTCAGAACTCTGTCGGATCGCCAATGGATATAAATCTTGAATATTATATAACCAGCCTAAATTGTAACGTGCTCTTAATAATAAATGTTCCTCATTATGCTTATTAAAAACATCAATAACCGTATTGAGACATTCTTCCGCTTTTTCAAATTCTCTTAGATCTATACAGGCTAAACCATATACATTGTCGCATAAAGCAGTATTAATTTCATATCCTACATGGTTCAAATATATTTTTTTGGCTTTTACTACATGTTGAATCGCTTCAAATGGTTGATAAGATTGATAACAGTAAGTTGAAAATCTATACTCAAACTCGGCCTGTTCTATTTCATCAGGTATATCAATTAAAAGCCTTTCCGCCTTTTCATAATGTGTTTTCGCTTCAGTATAATTTGCTATAATTGTAAAGTGGATTGCCTTAAAGAAATGATAATAATAAGCTAAAAATAAAAAATCCTCTTCGATATTAGGGAATTTTTCTATATTCTTAAAGGAATCTTTTGTAATACTCACTCCATCTACCAAGACTTTATATCTAAAATCTAGTAGTGAGTAATAAAATGATAAATATGGATCAGTTTCTATTACTTTTAAGCTTTCCTTTACGTGTAGATATGTTTGTTTTGCTTCCTTTACATGATATAAACGAATTTTTTCATACCATTCATTTAATAATTCCATCAATTGCTTATTACTTTTTTCTTGAACAGTCATAATATCCCCCTTTTCTCTGTAAAGGCTTAATCTGATAATAACAGGAAATAGATAGTTTATAATTAACTACGATTTTTTTCACTAATAATAAGAATATTCTGAATTATTAAGTCGTCCTTATTTTGTTGATATAGTCAATTTGTTTTAAAACAGACCGTCTGTAATAGGCGGTCTGTTGTTTGTTATGGTCGGCGACTGCTATTCTTTTACTCATCTCATATTATATTTAGTTTAAGAATTGAGAATAGAAAAATAGGATTAGAAAAATTAATGTTTTGCCAAATAATTTATTGAATAGACTTAAAGGGATAAACAGCTCTCCTATGGTAAGGCTTTTGAGTTTATTCCTGTTTGGGTTTTTTAACAATTCTTTAAATGTTCGAAAGTTTATTTTATTAACGAAAGACCAACTTGGCATAGCTTTTATATCTGAATCTATTTTGAAAATGATATGAATACTATGTGTATGAAAGCCACCTATACTTAAAATAAGCATAAATTCTAAAATAATGAACCAAGTCATTTTCTAGCACCTCCTTCAGTATTTAATATTAAGATATTAATAACGTTGAGGAAGTGTGCCATTGTCCATGAAAAATATTGAGAAATTGTTGAGGGAACGTTGAGAATATTGCAATGCAATTGATCGCAGCATAGTTAACTATGCTTGTCCTTGTTATTTTTGTGAAAAAAGGAAAAGAGAACAGTTGCGTAGACTGTTCTCTTAAGGAGCGGAAGCGCTGAACATTTTGCAATGACAATGATTCAAGCCTTCCAATTATAGTGTGTGCAAATCGTTACAATTCATACATTAAAATTACTTTATTATCGAGTGAGTGTATTAGAAAGTACAAAGAGCACTTTTCAAAAGTGCTCTTTGTAAGGCGTATATTAGGACCTGAAAGAGGCATCATTGCAATTTGAAAGGAGATATCTATATACAACATATGAAGATGATTTGAAAAGGTGACGATAAAACAAAAGAGCAGTAAGGATGTACGAATTGCTCAGCTTCAGGGGAATTGGAGAAGGGGGGATTTATATTGTTAGGGAGATTCCTGGATGCTATTCTACTATAATATTGATAAACCATGCAGATGAATAATAAGAATGAAATTGTTAATTAGCGGAAAGTTCTGTTGCAATTTTATAAAATCAAATAAGTTTACAGATATATCCATAAAAGGTATGGTTAATTTATGTTAAAATTTCACATAATGGGTGGTTATGTGAAGAAAAAAAGAGATTTTCTTTTTAAGTTTGTGTCGTCGTTAGTATGTTTAATTTTTATTTTGCAGACATCCTCAGTAAGTTTTGCAGAAAGCTCTTCTGAGCCTTTAGCACCTAAACATGTTAATAGTTGTGATAAACTATTGGACAGTATTTCTGTTGAAGAGATTGAGAGAACTGTATCGTTGGAGAATAATACTGAAACTAGTGAACTACCCGCCACTTAACGTCCTAATGGACTGTTTGAAGTGGGGGCTTCTCGGTTAGTCGTTACTTTTGATAGCTAACGAATTCGTCCTAAGACAACCGAGCTAACTCCCTCGTTCCAAGGGTTATTTTATTGCTATCTATGCTAACGCTAATAGGCGTATTGCCTCATTTTTGATATTGATAGCTGCGTTATAATCTCTATCGAGATTTACACCACATATACAAGAATAGACTCGCTCAGACAATGACATATTTTTCACATTTCCACAACTGCTACATGTTTTTGTGGAAGGAAACCATTTGTCTATTTTCACAAGTTGTTTGCCTTGTTCGTGTAGTTTATAAGCTAAAAAAGAAGTGAACATACCCCAACTATTGTCAGCGACACTTTTTCCAAAATGAAGTGCTTGCGACATTCCTTTCATATTTAGATCTTCAATAGCTACAACATCAAAATGAGTAGCTAACTCTTTAGACTTATGATGAAGGAAGTTCCTACGTTGGTTCGCTACTTTTTCATGTAACTTAGCTACACGGATACGTTGTTTATTCCAACGAATAGAACCTTTTGTTCTTCTTGATAATACTCGTTGTGCCTTTACTAATCGGTCTAACATTTCACGATAGAACTTAGGATAATTGGCTCTCTCATCCTCAGAACTAACGTATAATCGATCCATCGCAAAGTCTAATCCAACAATTGTTTCTACTTCTTTTTGTACAATCGCTTTTTCGTATTCAGTCAAGATAGACACATAGTATTTACCAGTAGGTGTCATAGAAATCGTACATGACTTGATTACATGGTCTTGTGGTATTTCTCTATGCTGTTTAATACGTACCATTTTCAGTTTTGGCAATTTGATATGACCGTTAAGCAACATAATATTTCCGTTCACTACATTCGTTGTATAAGACTTTCTGTCTTTTTTGCTTTTGAATGTTGGGAAGTCATTTTGACCACTATAGAAATTTTTATAGGCAGTTTGCAAGTTTAGTTGAGCATTTGCCAAAGCTAATGAATCAACTTCTTTTAACCACTCAAATTCTGCTTTGTATTTTGCAGGAGTGGGAAGCTTTTGTTTCTTTAGTTGATCCTTATCATCTTTATGTTTTTCATACGCTTCTTTCCGTTCAGCTAACATTCTGTTATACACGAAACGTACACAACCGAAGGTTTTACGCATAAGGTGTGCTTGGTCTTCTGTTGGATACAAACGGAATTTATATGCTTTATTATACTTTGTCATATCATTTCACCTCACTTTTCACCTTGATTTTCAATATATGTTTTTACTACGTCTATTGATGAACCACCAGTAGTTAGTAAGCAAAAACTTCTTGACCAAAACATCTCTTTCCAAAGTTTCTTTTTCACTTGTGGAAAGTCTCTTTTAATAAGTCGAGAACTTGCACTTTTATAAGCATTGATGAATTTTGTCATTTCTGTATTAGGGTGTGCCTTGAACAAAATATGAACATGATCTACATCATGATTCCATTCAACTAATGTGATGTTATAGTTTTCAGATAGTCGAACAAACATATCTTTTGTATAGTCTGACATATCATCATCAAACACATTTCTTCTGTATTTCACGACCAACACAAGGTGATAATACAACAAGAATACTGAATGGTTATTACTATCTAATTGCATTTATATACCAGCCTTTATAATTTATAAGACTGATTATATCAGAGGCAAAATAAAAAGGAAAACCTTTTGGCTACGCCAAACCGAAATTCATCTCCCACCTACCGTTGGGCTACGCCCTTCACATGCTTGAGGAAGGAGAATTCTTTCGGGGAATTCGTTAAATAAAGGGTGTGGGATTTACTTGCGGTAAGCATTTCCTTATCTAACAATAGACAAAGTTATTAAAAAGGGGAAACGTTGATAAAATAAAGGGCATCATTCTATGAATGATGCCCTGATCATGTTATACATTACTTACTGAGTTACTTTTTCAATTGTAGGCATTACAGCAATTGGTGGTAATGATGCAGTCCAACCAACTGCATATACGTTTAATTTATCACCTATTGTGTAGTCTTCACCACTTGAAATAGGAACTCTTAAAATCTTATTCTGAGAAACTAACTCCCACCAATCATTTTGATAAGCAAGTGTTTCGTCCTTTGTAGAAGTAGCAGCAACTACTAAGTAATGATTATCTACTGAAATAACATATCCAGTAAAAGGTTCTTGTTCTTGGTTCTGAATAGAATGAATTGGTGTGGCGCTTTCCGACGACTTATTGGAATCTGCAAAAGCTGGTGTTAATCCGAAAGTAAATCCACATCCTAATGTTAAGGTTGTTACGGCTGTTACTAATTTTTGTTTTTTTGTAAACATCATATATCCCCCTTATATTTTATCCCTACAATATCCGTTTTCTATTTTTATATATATAAAGCCTTTTAATATTAAGATGTTTAACAATTCTGTCACAACTATTCCATAAATGTTAATATTATCTATTAATGGGAGTGTTTTTGTGTTGTAATTCACTAGGTGAACTATTGTTGTTCCTTTCATCTTATGATGGATGTATGCCCTTCCTTAATTGTAAATATGTTCGATTTTATTGGTGAAGAGGGAAGAAATCCCTCTTCTTTTTTTGTCTCTTGTAAAGTTCAAAGGTGTCTTTTATCCATAAAAAGGGGAGTAATATGAAATTGACATCAATCTAAGTTGTAACTATAATAGTTACAGTTAGTTTCGTAAACTAATTCGAATCTCTATGTTATTGATAGTACATTTTCATTCCTTTTTAAGTGTGACAGTTAGCAACTAACTATAATCCAATAGAGGATTAAATTCTATCTCATATTTAAAGAGTAGATAAGTTGTACCTTCCAAATTTACGATACGTAAATACTTAAAAAAACTACATTTTTCAAATGATCCTTTTTGGAATCCTCAGTATTGAAAACTGTAAACATCTACAAAAAGTTAACAAGACTGTTGTATGTGGAAAGAAATCTTTTAAAAAGGTCATAATATGGATAAAGGGTAGCACACATTTTAATTAGTAGGACTTGTGTCACCATCAAGACATTTTTTAATAAACGTATAGACAAATTAAAGAAGGTGAGTCCATTGCGTAAACATGTATATGTGCAATTTTATGTATTGATATTGGCTTTAATAACTTATATAAGCTTTTGCTTTATATTTTTATTTGTTTTTCCGAATCATTATTTCGTATCAGATTTTAATATCCGACTATCATCTTTAGTCGTTGAAACTACTGTATTTATCTCATTACTGTATTCTATATTATCCAAAAAAATTAGGTTAGGAGTATTCTGGGCTTGCATTACTATTGCAATAGGGTGTTTTTTGATAGGGAATTTCATATCCGCCTTTCAAGTACTTAATGTAGAATTACCAATACAAAATTTTAATATTTCTGATGTGTTTCTACTGTTTTTCTTATTTTTCTTTCTCTTTGCGTTCTTTTATAAAATCATGATGGAATGTAACAAATGGGAGAAAGCATATTTACTTTGTGATTTATGTATTGTTGTTACTGCTATATTTACATTAGAGTGGTATTTATTTAATAAACCTTCTGCAAATATCTTATTCTTATCAATTGGAGATGTGTTTCTCTCATTTATTTTTCCGATTATAGATTTATTGCTTCTATTACTTGGATTTACCTTAATCTTTCGACCCGCTATTTTCAATGCAAAAAGTAAATTGTTTATTTTTATCCTAGTATTAACTGGATTGGCTATTACGGACTATCTGTATTTCTACTTACAAGATGATTTGTCAGACCGTTCAGTTATATTATTAAGGTGCTTGTATAGAGTTTTCCTATTATGTATCGCTATTGCTGCTACAATCCCAAAGGATGCTTCTTCTAAAAGAAATTATTTTATTATAAATCCGATATTTGGAAAGAAACTCCTTGTCATATTCCCTTATCTTGCAGTTGCAGTCTTAATTGGTTTTACTTTGAAAGAGCAAACTTCTTCAGCTACATTGATTACGGGGAATTGCATTGCTTTTGTATTTGTACTGATTCGTCATACAATTGTACGAATGCAAAACAAAGATTTAACCGAGACCTTAAAAGTGTTTAATAATCAATTAGAACAAACGGTATCTCAAAGAACAAGGGATTTAATAAACAAATCTAATGATTTGGTAAAAAATCAAGAGAAATTTAGGTCATTATATGAGTATCATCCGGATCCTATTTTAACGATTGATTCAAACGGTATTGTATTAAATATAAACCAGTCTGGAAGTATGTTATTAGGAGAAGACAGTGCTGCATTAATAGGGAAAGAGTGCGTCTCTATTTTTTTAGATGAAGATAAATCTGAATTGGAGGCAGCTATAAAGAAGGGGAAACGATGTAGTTCATCTTCGTTACAGTTACGTGTAAAAAATAACAATGAGAAGGACATACATTTTTGGTATGTCACTATTGTTCCTATTATGATAGAAGGACAAACTTTTGGGAGTTATGTAATGGTAAAAGACATAACGAGGATGAAACAACAACAGGATGAGATAAATTATCTAGCATTCCATGATACGGTGACGGAGATTGGAAATCGAACATTCTTCCAACAAGAATTAGATAGATCCATTAAGCGTGCACAAAAATCACAGGATAAGTTTGGGCTCCTGTATATTGATTTAAACCGCTTTAAGACTATTAATGATACACTGGGTCATTCGATTGGTGACAGGGTTTTAAAAGAAGTGGCCAAACGTTTTAGGACATGTCTGTCATCGACTATTCCTCTAGCAAGAATAGGTGGAGATGAGTTTGCGATCATTGTCCATAACCGCACAGAGGAACAGCTATTGGATTTATGTGAAACTCTATTTCGTATAACTGAAGAACCATTTGTAGTTAATCAGCATAGTTTTTATTTAACTCTTAGTATAGGAATAGCAGTGTATCCGTTTGGAGGAATAAATACTACTTCACTTTTACAACATGCTGATATTGCTATGTATAGTGCAAAAGAAAAAGGTAATAATGCTGTTTGCATGTATGACGAGACATTATCAAAAAAAATAACAAGACGATTGCGATTAGAACAGGATTTACCGAATGCATTAGAAAATAATGAGTTGTTTTTATTATATCAACCACAAGTTGACAGTAAGACGGGTATGGTTATTGGTGCAGAGGCTTTAATACGTTGGCAACATCCAGAGCTAGGGATAATTTCACCTTTTGAGTTTATACCTATCGCAGAAGAAACGTCGCAGATTATTTCAATTGGGCAATGGACGTTACAGGAAGCGTGTCGACAACTGAAAGAATGGCATTCAGCGGGCTATGCTAATCTAAAGATGGGGATAAACTTATCAGCTATAGAGTTTGAACAGAAAGGTTTTGTTCAAACAATCATATCTACCATAGAAGAAGTAGGGCTACCTGCTAGTTCGATTGATTTGGAATTAACAGAGAGAATAGCGATGGTAGATGAAAAAGAAACCTTATCGAAGTTAAAAGCATTAAAATCATATGGTGTACATTTATCAATTGATGATTTTGGTACAGGATATTCTTCATTAGCATATCTTCCTTTGTATCCAATTGATACTTTGAAAATCCCAAGAGAATTTGTTAATAGGATCGGGACTTCTACGGATGGAAATGAAATTATACAAACCATTATTTCACTAGCACATACTTTAAATATGAAAGTGATCGCAGAAGGGGTAGAAACGAAAGAACAATTAACAGTGTTACAGCGTAATGCATGTTATCTAATTCAGGGGTATTACTACAGTAAACCCGTAAATGAAGATGAATTTATCGATTTTTTAAGTACAATGCAAAATGAATAAGTGAAAAAATCAGTATATGTATGAAATAAAGAAAAAAGACGTTCTATCCGTATGGATTTGAACGTCTTTTTTCTTTATTTTCAGTAGCTACGCTGTAAGATTTCAGCATTTGAAATTAAAATAAGTACCTATATGCCTTGTATTAGGGCTAATTTTAAAAATATTTTATTTGTATTAAATCTAACCAATATATTTTGTTTTTTGTAATTGCAATAGAGGATCAAATGAATTTTTAAATTGGGTAGGCCTTAATATATAAACAGAAGTGTATCAAAAGGTTAGTTTATTTAGGAAGTGCTTCAAAAATGTATATTTATATCTTTTGAAGCGGCTTCCTTTAATGAAAACATTCTATATCAAAAGGAGTACCTTTTGCTGTATTATTTTTGCGGAAGTAAAATATTATCTTGTTGTTGCTTTTTTTGTTATAAGGCGAATTTCGTTTTTTTAGCTTGGTAATGCTGGTTTAAAACAAAGTTGAACTGTTTATAAAAGGTTGCACTGTTTAGATTAATCTTCTTTGAAAATAGTTTTTTTCTTTTTGTTCGTTTATTAGGGTCATTTGCATTAATGTAGATTTGAAATAAAGTCTTACCGATTATAAAACAGTTGAACTGCATTGGCTCTCTGGGTTAGATTGGAAAAGGCGAAACTACAACAATTGTTAGCTAAGCTTCTCAACCAAAAATAGGGGAGAATAGCATGATAAAACATTTTTACATCTTAAAATCACGTTATTATAAAGAATTTTGGTAGTCTTTAATTAGCCTTTAACTTAACCTCAAACTTAAGGGAGATGTATAAATGAACATCGGTAAACAGATACAATATTTTCGTAAACGGGATAACATGTCCCAAGAGAAGTTAGCAGAAAAAATCCATGTTTCCAGACAATCTATTTCTAATTGGGAAAATGAAAGGAACTATCCAGATATTCATAATTTACTAATGATGAGTATTCTTTTTAACGTCTCCCTGGATGATTTAGTTAAAGGAGATGTAAAGATCATGAAAGAAGAATTTCAAAAATCAACTTTCTTTAAGTGGAGTTACATCATGTTAGCATCAATGATTATACTTCCTATTTCTATTGCACCTGTATTTTACTTTTTTGGTTATTATGGTCTTATAATACCTTTTGTACTTACGATTTTGCTTATGTTTTCATCACTGAAAGTTGAAAACATAAAAAAAGAGCATAATTTAAAAACTTATCGTCAAATAGTTGATTTTATAGAGGGGAAACCTATAAGTGAGGTAAAGCCTAATATAAAAGATAAATTATTAAAAATAGGTTTAATGCTTGCAAGTGCTTTAATTAGTTATAGTTTGATTTATTTAGGATTGAATGTATTTGGAAGATAACTTAGAAAACTATTAAAAGTCCTCCGGATTGTTTAATTGGAGGACTTTTGTTTTTACATAATTATCGTTCTTGAAAGTTGATCTTGTAGCGTTCTTTTTCTTAATTCACTATGTTTTCCAAAGAAAATAGGGAAAGGCAAGACGATGAATAAATTTATAAAATGACAAAACTGTAAGAATACACGAATGTTTGTAAGAAAGTTCGATGTTTTCCTTTTTCTTTTTTTTATTATAGTGAAAAAGAAGAACGAAATATTCTCTTATGTAGGAAAGGAAGATATTAATGATTGATTTATTAAATAAATGGATGTTAGAAAGTACAGGCAATTTCAATATCGTTGTAGGACTTACAGCATTTCTATTTTTGGGTTCAGTAATTGCACTTATTATTATTTACAAAAAAATCGGTAAACAAGATGAAAGAACAAATCCTATTTATTTTAAAATTATTTCTTGTATGTTTACTATTCAAATTCTAATGAATTGCATATTTATTTCTTTAGTTGGTAAAGATATCGAGAATTTCCGTCAAATCTTTATATTATTTGAAGCCTTTGTATTCTTCGTTGGAGCTATTTATTCGTTTAAATTATATAGACAAGAATTTAAATAATTCACTTATAAGTACATCTATAAATATACTTGTAAGTGTACTTATAGGGGTACCGCCACACATCCATCAACTTAAGGATTTAGACTATTTTTGAAGTTAAAAGCACGTTACTATTTTCTTATGTTAATGAGAAAGGGTGACGTGTTTTTTATGAATATGAATCAAAAAC